>CAJWBW010000035.1:0-9562 GCA_913020415.1 uncultured Phycisphaerae bacterium
TGCTTCCGGAAAGTACGGAATCATAGCCATAGGACGTGAACTGAGCGATCAGCACTCGGCCACCGATTTCCTGTCCCTGGGCGTCATCAGGAGTGATGTACCAGGAACCGTCGGAGGACGAGATGGAGTCAGCACCGAAGTTGATGCCGATGCTGGCCAGAGCATTGCTGCCCTGATCTTCGAGGCCGATCGTGACCCAGCTGTCGTAACGAAGCGAATCGAACGCTGCGTACAGAGCGGGGTTGATGGACGCGGAGGTGTCGCCACCGAACGCGTTCTGATAGAGGCTGGAGCTGGTGCCCATCAGCAGGGGGTTGTCTGCGTTGCCGTAGATGGCGTCGAGACGTGAGCCTGCGCTGAGGTCAGCATAGATACGTGCAGTCCAGGTGCCGTCATCCGCAAGATCCGTACCGACGATGTCGGCACTGAGACCAAGGAAATCTGCCTGGGCAACGGTAGTGGTCAGCAGAGCTGCTCCACCGGCGATCATCATAAATCGCTTGACATTCATGTCGTTACCTTTCTCTTCTCTGTCGAACCTTTGGATCCAAAGTGCACTTAATCCCTCAAGACTCCAATCTCGAGTCCAGGTTTAAACCTGGTTTGAAGCCTCCGCCTTGGTAGACCGGCACGGTTCGAACAGAAACCGGCTGAACAAAGGCGGGAAGGGATGTTGGAAACTAGATATTCCTTAACTCATATCTTCCAAGAGTTTGCAAGAAGCCTTCCCGACTTCCCCACCACAAACTCCAAGTTGAAATTACTCGACTCGAGAAGGCAGTCAAGTACGTACTGGACGGCATTTACGGTCTTTTTTTGGCCAGAAATGGCCATTCTAAGGCTGAAGAGTTCATGAAATCGAATCAAATCCTGCTCCAATGGGCCTAGGGACCCATTTCCGCCCGCTGCAAGCCCCCCATCAACAAACGGGGAGCTGATCCATGTATGTGGACTGGGAGGATTTGACCGATTAACGATGCGGCTTCAACGCCCTTGGGAGCCTGAAAGACGGTGATGAGGTCTCCCGGTGTCCGGCCGGACAACTGCATCGACGGCCCTTCCCAGCCCAGTTCGACCCCTCCGGGCCGCCGCTGCTCGAGAGGACTGACCCGTTCGACAAAGACCTCCTGCACGGTTCCCTCGAAGGAACGATGCACCTCCGCGGACACCTCCCCCTGAATGGCCAGGAGTTCGTTGATCCGCCGCCGCTTGACCGGACCGGGAATGTCATCCTCCAGACGCTTGATCGCCGGCGTACCGGGTCGGGGGGAGTACGTGAAGACGAAGTTGTTCTTGAAGGGGATCCGCCGAACCATGTCGCAGGTCTCCTGGAACTCCTCTTCGGTCTCGGTCGGAAATCCGACGATGAGATCCCCCGCCACGGCCGCATGCGGCAGATGATCGAAGACCCGTTCGATGAAATCCAGATAGGTCGCCACGTCGTATCCGCGATTCATGAGCTTGAGGATGCGATCCGATCCCGACTGCAGCGGTACGTGCAGATACGGGCAGATCCGGGGGGACGCGGCCATGACCTCGAGAATGTCGTCGCCGAAGTCACGCGGATAGCTCGTCACGAATCTCAGACGCTGGACAGACGGCACCTCGTCGTGGATCCGCTGCAGAAGGTCGGCGAAGGTGGTGACGGATCTTCCCTTGGGGTCCTTTCCGGCATTTCGAAAGGCGGCGGTGCCCGGCCCCACCTGCGGCACTTCCCGCCCTCCGGCATCCAAGGCGGTGCCGTGAACGTACCGGTAGTGGTTCACCGTCTGCCCCAGCAGGGTGATCTCGATCACCCCCTGCTCGGCCAACGTCCTGCATTCATCCACGATGGCATCCGGCGGGCGATGCACTTCGGCTCCCCGGGTCTGGGGGACGACGCAGTAGGTGCAGAACTTGTTGCATCCACGGGTGATCCGCACGTAGGCCGATCGACCTCCCGCCGCGGCGGCCTGCGGATCGAAGGCCCTGGACAGATCGAGGGATTCCAGATCATCCTCGGCCGCTGCGAGTGTGGCGGTCCGACGCGACCGGGTCCCCTGCAGCGCCACGCGGTCATCCCGGGCGACGACTTCGTTCCGCAATGCATTGTCGATGAGCATCGGAACCCGATCCAGTTCACCCGGACCACAGAGGAAATCGATCTGTGGCATCCGATTCAGCAGCCCGGCGCCTTCACGCTCGGCCATGCAGCCCAGCACTCCGATGACCAGTTCCCGGCCGTCATCCTTCTCGCGGCCGAGCAGCCCCAGCCGACTGAGCGCCTTGTTCTCCGCCTGCTGACGGACCGAGCAGGTGTTGTAGAGAAGGATCTCGGCCTGGCCCGGATCCGGCGTGAACCGATACCCCAGCGCCGACAGATGTCCACGAACCAACTCGCTGTCGAGCTCGTTCATCTGACACCCGAAGGTCTCCAGATAGACCCTCGGACTGCTGCGGGATCCTGCATTGATCGTCAACTCGACCATGACCCTCCAATCGTACCTGAGCTTCTGGGGCCCAGCCATGAAGAAGGTGACATCCGACGCGGTTGGGCGGACCGTCCGAGAAGATCCATGCCATGCGGATGGAAACGTCGAACGCTGTTTTTTTGATGTTCCGAGTCGATGGCGAACCAGTTCCATGTCGATGACGTAGTTGGTCCCGTGCTTCATCCCCCCCACGATTCCATCTCGATCCGATGCCGCTCCGCAATGCTGCTGACGGCCGTCTTGTGCTGCATGACGGCCTGCCAGCGGGTGCAGATCGCCGGACGGGCCCCAACCGCTCCCGCTCTTCTTCCCGTGTCGACCCAGACGATTCCGATCCGACTGGGAATGAGTGAAGAAGCCCCCGAGTTGACGGAATCGCATTCCGCTCGGATGGCCGACGGCTCGGGACGCTGACCCCAACTTCAGACCGAAATCTGGGCCTCACGGTGCATCGTCGTCGATGTTCTCTTGATGCTTCGTCCCGGCCATGCATTGATGCTTCTGATGACCAGCCTGCTGGCGATCGGCGTGGTGACGGTCCACTCCGCCGGGGTCGACCTCGGCTCGTCCCAATCCTTCCAATTCACGGATCTTCTGTCGACCCGGGTGACCATCATGGCCCTTCTGGCCTGCGCAACAGCCTGGCTGGCGTCGCACGCACCGATCGAGCTGCTTTCGGACGAGACCGTGGGACGCCGCATCGCGTTCATCCTGTTCACCGCATCCATGGTCCTGCTGCTGCTGGTGCATGTGCCGGGCATCGGGCGGGAGGTCAACGGGGCACGTCGCTGGCTGACCCTCGGCGGCCTCGGATTCCAGCCGAGTGAAATCGCCAAGTGGAGCATGGTCATCATCATGGCGTGGTACGTGGCCAATCGAGCCGAAACCCTCCAGCGCTACCGCACCGGATTTCTGCCCGGACTGGCGATCAGCGTGATGCTGATCCTCCCCATCGTCACGGAGGATCTCGGGACGGCGGTCCTCATGGGTGCCGTCGCCGTCTGCATGCTGGTTGCAGCGGGAAGCCGGGTCCTGCACGCCGCATCGCTGCTCCCGCTCGCCGTACTCGGTTTCGTCGCCGCGGTGCTTGCGAGTTCGTACCGCATCGATCGAATCCGTGCCTTTCTCGATCCCTACGCCGATCCGGGCGACACCGGATACCACATCCTGCAATCGATGGCCTCGATCTCCGGTGGCGGGCTCGCCGGTCGGGGACTCGGAAACAGCGTGCAGAAGTTCGGATATCTCCCAGAAGACACGACGGACTTCATCTTCTCGGTCATCTCGGAGGAACTCGGCATCGTCGGTGTCTTGATGGTGGTCGGTCTCCTGATCGGAATCCTGGCCGTGGGGCTTCGCATCGCACGCCGTGCGACCAGCATTTACCACAAGGTGCTGGTCCTGGGCATCATGCTCACCTTCGGCATGCAGGCCCTGATCAACCTTCTGGTGGTCACCGGCCTGGCGCCGACCAAGGGCATCGCTCTGCCACTGGTGTCCTGGGGCGGCACGGGCTGGCTGATGACCAGTGCCTGTCTGGGACTCGTCTGGGCCGTCGACCGGCGGAACACCCTGCGGTCCGTGGACCGCTCTGCACCGGAGATCGTTCCGGTCGGAAGCGAATGAGGCGATGACCGAGTCCTTCGTACGATCCGACATCAGCCGCATGCCGCACACCGTGCTGTTTGCCGGAGGTGGCAGCGGCGGCCACATCAGCCCCGGCCTCGCCATCGCCGAAGCATTGCGAAGCATCGATGCACGATGCACCTGCCACTTCGCGCCGTCCGATCGGGAGATCGACCGGGCCATGCTCACCCGGGCGGATGAATCGTTCACTCCGATGCCGGCCCGGCCCCCGAAAAGATCACCGGGCGGCCTCAGCGACTTCATCCGTGGATGGCGACGCACGTTCCGTGTCAGTTGCGAGCTGATGCGGGAGCGGAAGATCGATCGCGTGGTGGCCCTGGGCGGATTCGTGTCCGCCCCGGTGGTCAGCGCTGCGAAAAGGGAAGGCCTGCCGGTCCTGCTGCTGAATCTGGATCGGGTTCCCGGTCTGGCCAATCGCATGGTTGCCCGCAAGGCGGACCAGGTGTTCTCCGCCGTCCAGACCATTCGCCACGGAACGCACTGGCCGACGATCGGACTGCCCATTCGGTCCGCTGCGGCTTCACGCGGAACGGCGGAAGCCGCCCGGAGCGAACTCGGACTGGATCCGGATCGCCCGACGCTGCTGATCACCGGTGCGTCCCAGGGGGCGAAAACCATCAACGAACTCGCACCGGAACTCTGCATGGCCAATGCGTTCTGCAGATCCCACTGGCAGGTCCTGCACCTGTGTGGAGACGACTCGCTCACCGATGCGCTTCAACATCGTTGGCAGCAGGGCGGTGTCCGGGCCCGCGTGGTTCCCTTCCTCCACGAGATGGGGCTCGCCTGGACGGCCGCTTCACTCTGCATCAGCCGGGCCGGCGCGAATTCGGTCGCCGAAGCCTGGGCCGCTGCGGTGCCGACCATCTTTCTTCCGTACCCGCATCACCGGGATCAGCACCAGCGATTCAACGCCGAACCGATGGTCGATCTGGGTGGCGCGGTGCTCGTCGAGGACGCCGCCGACGCCGACCGGACCAGGCACGCACTGGCTCCGGTATTCGCGGATCTCGTCGAGGATGCCGGGGCACGGAACGCAATGCGGGAGGCTCTGGTCCAGGAATCTCCCGGCAATGCCGCCGCTCAGGTCGCCAATGCGGTCCTTGGGCTGCGATAGACCCTTCAAATCACGCATTTCCAATGGCGTTGCCCGCCGTGGCCGGTAGAATTCGTGCTACGTCGAAAGGTGACGCACGTCATGAGCGATGCACAGTTCTCATCCTCGATGGCCCCCTGCGTGGTCTTGGCTGCTGCCGACCAGGCATTGGACGTCCGACTGCCCGGTTGCATTGCAGACATGGGCTGGTCGTCGCGCATCGAGCACGACACCAGGATGGCCTTTGCCGAAGCCTGTCTCGTTCGACGCAGTCTTCAACTCCAGCACGCCTGGGACGATGTGATGGTTCCACTGCCCGGCCTGCTGGTGGTGGATCCCGACGGCACCGACGACCTGCAGGCGCTGCAGGATGCGGTCCGCGAGCACGTTCCCGATCTGCCCCTCTGGCAGTGGAACGGACAGGCGATCATTCCCCTGCACGAAACGGCCGCACCGTCGCCGTTCAAGGACACCGCGCCGCCGACGTCATCCAATCCCGAAACGGACGACGACCGGGACATTCCCGCCTCCTACCCGTTTCGTCCCGAACCATTGACCCACGACGAGGTGTCGATGCTCCTGCACGGCCGACCTGATCCCGAGAGCACATGAGTTCCGCACCGTCATCCCGAGCCTCACGCCGCCGGGTGCTGGCCATCGGCCCCGTCGAGCTCAGTCCCGATCTCACGATCGAGACGACGACCATGGATTCGATCTTCCTCGCCCTGGGAGCCATCGCAGTCTGCCCGGCCGGCCGGCCGATCGAAGCCGTGCTGCTTGCCCCCGTCGACGGGGATCTGGACGACCTCGCACACGCGGCCGATGCCATCAGGCGTCTGGACGCCACGGTCCTGGTCGTACTGGTCTCGGAACGGCCGGCGGCCCCGGCGATCGCCGCACGGTTCGACGGCCATATGCAATCTCCCATCGACGACCGGTCCCTGAACGGACTGCTCGACGGAGCGCCCGTTGCAACGGGCACTGCGACGACGAAGCCCACGCCCGAAATCGCCCCCACCCCTGCACAACACCCGACGACCGTGCCCGTCGAGCACACCTCCACTGCGCCTGCGCCTCCGTCCCCGGACCTCCTCGAGCCGCTGGGCGACACCGATCTCGTGGAAGCCATGCTGCACGGCGCCTACGGCGTCCGGCCCCTGCTGCTGCAGATGGTCACGCAGAAGACCGGATGGAGCGATGTCCGGATCGAAGCGGAGAACACGACCGGACATGGTGCCGCGATCGGCTTCGGTGGACAGGACTTCGGCTTCCTCTCGGCCACCGGCGCAACCGCCGACGCAACGCGGCCCTGGGCGCACTGGATGGCGAGGTGGCTCGCGCTGGACGACGCCCAGCGCGAACTTCGTGAGATGGCGTTCCAGGACGAACTCACCTCGGCGTGGAACCGCCGGTACCTCAAGGAGTTCCTGGGGGAATCGCTCGTCGAAGCCCGACGCATCCGGCGACAGTTGACGGTGATGGTCTTCGACATCGACGACTTCAAGAGCTACAACGACCGCTACGGCCACAGCGCCGGAGACACCATTCTCCGTGAGACCGTCCGACTGCTCGGCTCCACGATCCGGGACGGCGATCGGGTCTGTCGCATCGGCGGCGACGAGTTCGCGGTGGTCTTCGCGGACATGCAGGCACCGAGAACGCCCGGCTCCACCCATCCGGAATCGGTCGAGACGATCGCCCGCCGCTTCCAGGAGCAGATCTGCGCCATGCGATTCCCGGAACTGGGACTCCACGCTCCGGGGACGCTGAGCATCTCGGGTGGCCTCGCCTCCTTTCCGTGGGACGGCCAGGATGGCGAAAGCCTGCTCCACATCGCGGACCAGCGCGCCTTGGAATCGAAACGACGCGGCAAGAACTGCCTCACGATCGGCCCCGGGGCGCGCACACGCTGGCCCGAGCACGAGTAATCTGCCGGGGTGCCGGCCCCCTCGATCCTCATCCTGTCCGACCTCCACCTCGGTGACCGCAAGCGGGGCATTCCGACCGCGTCGATGGTTCGCCCCCTCTGGCGCGATGTGGATCGACTCGTGCTCAACGGCGACACCGCGGAACTCCACGATCCGAAATGCACGGAGACGGCGGAGCATGAAACCAGAGCCCTCATCGACGCCTGCGCAGAGGACGGCGTGGTGGCCTGCGCCATCGCCGGCAATCACGATCCGTTCATCAGCAGCCTGGCCAGACTCTCGCTTCGGGACCATCGCGTCCTGGTCACGCACGGCCATACCATCCATCGACTCGAACCACGACCGCTGGTCGAAGGCCAGATCATGGAATCCGGCGACGAGGATTCGATGGTCCGCACGCACCGGACCGACGCTGGCATGCTGCAGGATTCGTTCGAACGGACCCGCCGCCTGACTCCCCCCCCGGAGGAGCTCGAAACCCCACGCGATCTCATCGGGTCCATCGGCTACGCGATCTCACGCCCGATGGTGCTGTGGAAGATCATCCGGTACTGGCGGAACTTTCCCGTCTGGAGCGATCGGTACGCGACGCATCTCCAGAACGAGGCGCAGGTGGTGCTGGTCGGGCATTCGCATCGCCAGGGAATCTGGCGGGTCGGTTCACGGATCGTCGTGAACACCGGAAGCCCGACCTGGCCGGGTCGCCCCTGGGCGGTTCGCATCGTGGACCAGACCGTCTCCGTGCATCGAATTGTCCGGGGCGGAGCGCAGTGGTCGCTCGACCGCAATCCCGTCGGGGTGATCCGATTGAAGGAGTCGATCATCCGTCCCGCAGCGGACGGCCGATGACCGACGCCACGGCGGCGGATGCCGCACGGATCGAATCGAGTTCGACGCCACAGTCGATCTGCTCGTCACGGCACAGCGTCACCAGATCCTCCGTCGCCAGATTGCCCGATGCGCCCGGAGCGTACGGGCATCCTCCCAGTCCGCCGCAGGACGAATCGAAGCGACGAACTCCGTGCTCGATCGCCCGCGTGCAGCAGGCCAGCGCCGAACCTGCCGTGTCGTGGAGATGCAGACTGAGATCGCATGGATCCACCAGAGCCGAGACGGCGTCCAGCAGCCGATCGATGTCCTCCGGGGTGGCGACGCCGATGGTGTCTCCCAGATCGATTTCATCGACCCCCAGATCCAGCAGCGATGCCGCCACCTCCCGCACCACGGCTGCGTCGATCGGCCCTTCGTAGGGGCACGCGACCGCACAACTGACGTAGCCGCGAACGGCGATCGAATCGGTCCGGGCCGCCTCCACCACGGGGCCGAATCGTTCCAGACTCTCGGCGATCGTGCAGTTCGTGTTGCGACGAGCGAACGTCTCGCTGGCGGTGGTGAACACTGCGATCTTGTCGACCCCCACCTGCCGGGCCCGCTCCCACCCCCGAAGATTCGGAACCAGCGCGGAATAGACGACCCCGTCCTGACGCTCGATGCCGGCGAAGACCGCCTCGGCGTCGGCCAGTTGAGGCACCCACTCGGGATTCACGAAGGAACTGACCTCGACTTCCGCGACCCCGCTCCGCGCCAGCCGGTCGACCAGCGCGATCTTCGCCTCCACCGGGATCGTGACGGCTTCGTTCTGGAGTCCGTCACGTGGTCCCACATCGGTGATTCGGATCGATTCGGGTCGGGTCATGGTGCAATGGTACGAGGAACGGAGTTCACTTCACGATTCGTCCCGCTCCTTCGCGAAGCGGATGATGAGCAGAATCATCCCTGCCACCATCAGGATGGTGATCAGCAGACCGAAGCCCAGCAGCAGCAGTTCGGCGGTGGAAATCTCGCCCAGCGTGTCGGACGGCATCGGTGCGGTCGTGGGCACTGGGCTCATGATTCCGGTTCCTGATCGAGAAACTCCAGCGGACCGATCACCGCCACCCCCCCCTCGCCCTCGTCGTGGACCCGAACGGTGGTACCGGGTTCGGACGACTTGGTGCGAAGCATCGCAAAGGCGATGGGCGTGGATCCGAGCATGGGCGACAGGCAACTCGAGGTCACCATTCCGATCGGCTGCCCCAGCGCACCTTCCGCCTCGGGATAGACCTGGCTTCCCGCGACCGGCAGGGTGTCGCCCTGCATGCGAAGCCCCCGGATGACCTGCTTGGGACTGCCGCGATGCTCGAGCCGGGCGACGATTTCCTGCCCGGGGTAGCACCCCTTGTTGAAGCTCACGCGACTGGGAACGAGCGACGTCTCGTGCGGCAGGGTGCCGGGGCCGAAGTCGATGTTGCACATCGGCGTGCCGCCTTCGATTCTCGCCATGTTGTAGGCGAACCATCCGGTCGTGGCGCACTTCAGCGCCGACCAGACCTCGGCGGCGTGCTCGATCCGCACGAACAGGTCGTAGCCGGGAACGCCGA
>CAJWBW010000036.1:0-9512 GCA_913020415.1 uncultured Phycisphaerae bacterium
CGGTCAACGATCACATCGCCACCATCTACCTCGACAACCACGGAACGGTCATCCACGGCAAGGTCGATTCCATCACGGATGAAGGCGGAAAGGTCACCATCGTTTCCTCTCACGAGGGGAGCCGGTTCGGGGGCCTGACCATGAGCACCCAGATGACCCGGGTGGTGACCGACAAGACGCTGACCTCCTCCTTCCAGGGCATGGCCCTGGACGGCATCCGACACGGCCTCAGCTGGAGCGAAGAGCCCAGCGTGAGCACCCGCGTGGAAACCGCCACGGACTGACTTTCTTCAGGTCATCGACTTCATGATCCGTTCGCCGCACGCCACACCGCTGCGGACGGCGGACTCGATCGAGGGGTCGTCCAACCCGTCACCGATCAGATGAACACGATCCGGCAATCCTGCCGGATCGATGTTCGTCGGTCGGCACGGGAGCGCACGGTCGATCCGCTGTTCATGAATGAACTCCCACCGGCCCGGATCGACACCGAGCATGCGACCGGCCTCGGAGCGTATTCCATCGACGTCTGCTTCCGGAGCCCCACCCCGTCGGGGTCGGCAACTGGCAACGACCACATGCCGATCATCCGCGACGTATCCCCCCGCAACCACCGTCGGGCTGCAGACCAGATTCAACCGTCCCGCCCCACTTCCGTTGAGCACGATCAGCGGCTCATCCAGGACGGCGGTGTCGCAACGGAAATGAAACGTCGTCGTGCTGCTCCATTCGACGTCCGAAGGCTCACCAGCAAGCAGGTCGAGGCTTCGGTCGACGGGACCGGCGAGGACCACGGCCCGACCCGAGTACTGCGATCCATCGCAACACACGACGCCGGGGTCGGCGGTCAGCGTCACCACGCGTCGCGAGAACTCGATTCGCGATCGGATGGGATCCGCCATCGCCTCGGCAAGACGCTGCATGCCACCATCGGGCAGTTCGGCACGACCGGAGGCGAATCGAGCGAGCGTCCTCAGAAAGCGACCCGCATCAACCCCCAGGGTCTCGTCGAGGAACACCCCTCCGAAGAACGGTCGCAGGAAGCATTCGACGAAGCGGTCGCTGAATCCGGCCGCCGTGATGACATCGGATGCGGTCGCCCCCTCGAATCTGGAGGACAGGGCACCGGACGACCACCTTCGACATCGGATCGAGGCGATCAGGTCACGGGGACGCACCAGGCCCGACGCCAGCAGCGGAAGCACTGCACCCAGCGAATGCTTCGGATCGATCACGCGGGTCCGACGCAGACCATCCCAGACGACGGCGCCCGGAACAAACGGCTTCCGGGGAACCTGCGTTCGGGGGACCAGTCTCTCCAATTCGGTGTAGTTGTCCATCGACACCTGGAAACCGAGATCGCACCAGACGTCGCCCCGGAGTTCGCTGCCCAGTCGGCCACCGACTCGATCGGTGGACTCGATCAGCCGTACCCCGACGCCGACGGCGTCCAGCGTACGTGCGCAGGCCAGACCGGCCATGCCCGCTCCGACGATGATCACCTCGGGTGTCTTCATGCCGGAAATAGTAGCGTCCGACATTTCCGGTTCCCATTCCGGGCCGTTTTGAGTCGGAGAGGGGCTTCCACCCGTCACGGATGGTTCGTACCCTATCCTGATGCAGCCGACGCACGCGTCGCCGCGCTGAGGATCACCGCCCGGTGCAGTCCACGGGATGCCGTCGGCCCCTCGAGGCCATCTCCGACTGAGAACCAGCTCCATCATGACCCGACTTCGCCCCAACATCTCCTTCGTCACGCTCGGCGTCGAGGATCTGCAACGCAGTCGGGACTTCTACTGTGCCATGGGACTTCAGGAGCACCCCCGCAGCAACGACCACGTCGCCTTCTTCGACATGGGTGGCCAGCTGCTGGCCCTCTTTCCGCGGAATGCCCTCGCGACGGATGTCGGAGTCTCTCCGGGCTCGACCACCGGCCTGACCACCACCCTCTCGCAGAATGTGCGCGAACGGGCGGACATCGACCGGCTGCTGCAGCACGCGGCCGAGTGCGGAGGCCGAATCCTGCAGGAAGCGTCGGCACCGCCCTGGGGCGGCGTACGCGGCTACTTTGCGGATCCGGACGGATTCACCTGGGAGATCGCATGGAACCCCGCCACCGTCATCGACGAGGACGGCAGGGTACGGCTGGGCGGGTCGGAAGATTGAGCGATCGGAAGGCCGGACTCAGACCGTGCTCGGCTCGGCAACCGGAATCTCGCGGGAGACGTCCATGACCATCTGGAAGGTCTCCTGCGCGACCTGAACACAGTCCGCCTGCTCCTGCTCGCTCAGTTCGAGTTCGTTGAGCGTCTTCTTGAAGGCATTCCAGTTCCGACGCTGATCCTTGCCGTGCGGATCCATGTAGCGCATGGCCTGGTCGGGCTTGAGTTCCATGGCCCGCTGAAGCCGCTTGGAGACGATCTTGTTGCCGTTGGTGGCCCCTTCCTTGACGTACAGGACGCCGATGAGGGAAGCAGGATGTGCGTCCAGGCGATGGCCGATGTACTCGACGAACTTCTGGGTCGACGGAAGCGGTTCCGGAATGGTCGTCGAATCCAGATCGGCCAGATCCTGATCGATCCGTCCCAGACGGAGATGCGACTCGTCGAAGAGCCGGGCCACCCGGTCGTCCGATTCCGCGGCGAGCTTGATTGCAGGATCGAAGGCGGCATGGATATGCCGCATCTGACCGAGGAACGAGGCGAACTCGAGCCGAGCCAACTCACCGTTCACCATGCGGATCTGGAAGTTTCCGGACTCCGCCTGATCGTGCAGGGCCTGAGTACCCTCCTTGAGCTTCCGGTGAAAGCCCGTCGCCTGGGTCAGGCCGTGGTGGTGGTGCGGATGCTCTGCCATGGACATCTACTCCTCATGAATCCATATTGCATCGTGATCGGGGTGATCTGGTGTCAATCGATCGGGGGATCGATCCGGTGCTCCGATGGTACTGGACGATCACAGACAATGACAGGCTGATTTGAAATTGGCTCTCTGGCGATGGAAGCATGAATACGAAAGACGGATTCCAATAATCCCGGGGTCATGACGGTGTCAGGGGGGCCATCGGCCACCAACCGCCCTTCCTGGAACACCAGGAGACGATCGAAAAATCGCATTGCAATCTCCAGATCGTGCAGCACCACCACCACCGTACGGCCTTCCGAACGATTGAGCTGCTCCAGAAGGTGCAGCAAGGCGTACTGGTGCTCGAGGTCGAGACCGGTGAACGGCTCGTCCAGCAGCATGATCGCGGGCGACTGGGACAGCAGAGTGGCCAACCGGACGCGTTGGCGTTCTCCTCCGGACAGACGCTCGACCGGACGATCCTCGAGATGCCGTATCTCACAGAGATCGAGCGCCCGCTCGATCGCCTCGGAGTCCTCGCGGGACCCATGCCGAAAATAGACCCGGTGCGGATGCCGACCGATCGCCACGTGGTCCCGGGCGGTCGTCATCATCGGCACCACGTCGGCCTGTCCCAGCAGACCGATGCGGCGAGCACGTTCCCGCCGCCGATGGGCGCGCAAGGGCTCACCGTCGAGCAGGACCGATCCGGAGGTTGGTGACACGATTCCCGAGATCGTTCGCAGCAGCGTGGACTTGCCGCATCCATTGGGGCCGAGCACGGCCACCAGTTCCCCGGGCTCGATCGTGAAGTCGATTCCTCGGAGCACGTGGTTGGTGGCGAGATGCACCTGCAGGTCCCGGACCGAAATCGTCATCGCAGCCACCGTGCCCGATAGAGCAGATAGATGAAGTACGGACCACCGATGAGACCGGTGACCACGCCGACCGGAATCTCGGCCGGAGCCAGCGCGAGCCGGGCGACGAGGTCCGACCACAGCAGGAGCGCGCCACCGGCCACGGCGGCGACGGGAATCAGGAACGTGTTGCCACCCAGCAGCAGGCGGATCAGATGCGGGACCACGAGCCCCACGAAGCCCACCAGCCCGGCAACGCTGGCCGCCGATCCCGCGAGCAGTGCAGCGGCCGCAAAGGCAATGAGACGGGTCCGCTCCACGGGGACCCCCATCGTGGTCGCCGAATCGTCGCCGAGTTCCATGACCGCAAGTTGCGGACGAAGCCAGAGAGCCAGACCGACGCCGGCGACCGTGTAGGGCCACAGCATGGAGATGTGCCCCCACCCACGGCCGTTGAAGGAACCGGAGGTCCAGAACATCATGGCCGGAATTCGATCGGCGAAGGCCGTCATGAGAACGCCGATGACGGCGCCGAGCACCGCATTCACCGCGACGCCCGCGAGAATCATCCGCATGGGCGACGAACCCGCGCCCGGTCGCCAGGAGACCACGTAGACCACCACCGCCGCCACCATCGCTCCCACGAATGCGACGATGGGAAGGAGGATCGCGGAGGCGGGAAAGACCGCCAGCACGATGGTGGCCGCCAGCGCGGCCCCCGCGGTCACCCCGATCAGCCCCGGATCGGCGAGCGGATTCCTCGTCACGGCCTGAAGCAGGGTGCCGGATACGGCGAGATTGCATCCGACGAGAATCGCGGCGATGGCCCGAGGCAGTCGGGCCTCGAGCACGATCTGACGCTGGGCCCGGGCTCCCTCACCCGTGACGATGTCGAAGATCTTCTCCAGGGGGATGTCCACCGCACCCAGGGCGAGCGAGAACATCAGACCGATCAGGATCAGGACCAGCACCAGCAACGAACCCAGGGTCACCCGGGCCCACTGCTTCCGACCCGGCGTCGTCGACAACCGGGTCGAGATTGACAGTGGCGTACTCATTGCAGTCGGCTGGAAACGCTTTGCACGTACCCGTGGACCTGGGAGATGGCGAGATCGAGCTTGGAGCCCGGTCGCATCGCGTAGAGGTCATCGGACAGGAAGAACATCCGGTTCTCGTGGACTGCATTCAGCGAGCCCCACAGCGGATCTCCCTCGAACATCGCCCGGGACGTCTCCTCCGGACCGTGGAAGAGCACCAGCAGCAGGTCCGGGTTGTAGTCGATCACCATTTCCATGCTCAAGGGAGCAAGTCCCTTGTAGACCTTGTGCGACACGAGACCATCAGGACCGATGCGACCGCCGCCATGCTTGACCAGATCGCCCAGATAGCTCTCGGGCATGAAAGCGTAGAACGAATGGGGCGTTCCGAAGATCGCGAGCACCTTGATCCGCTCGGCATCCTTCACGTCGGACGGCTTGAGAAGACGCTCCTGAACGGACTTCACCAGTTCGGCGGCCTTCTCCTGCTGACCGGAAATCTCACCGAGCTTGTTCATGTACTTCATGGCCACGTCGATGGAATCGACGTCCATGTAGATGATCTCGGCCTTGGTGATCGACTCGATCTGCGGCATGAACTGGGCGTACACGGAAGCGGTCACGATGTAGTCCGGTTCGACCGCGATCAGCTGCTCGAGGTTGGGACCCGCGCTGTGATCCATCTGGATGGTCGGAATCTCCTTCCAGGCCGGCGAGGTGTCTCCGCGCAGACCGGGTACGCAGACCGGCGTGACTCCCATCGCCAGCAGCTGGTCGGCGGCAAAGGGAAGCAGCGTTGCGATGCGCACGTCCTTCTTGGCCACCTCGACCTCGACCGGATCGGCCTCGGGAGCGCCTTGCTCGTCGAACGCCGTGGCGACCGACGGAGCCCACAGCATGAAGCCGATGACCAGGCATGCAACCACCGCCGCACCGCCGACCCCTCGCTGCAGCATCGACGTGTAGAAGGTCCGGGCACTGGAAACGAGATCTTGCTTCATGGAACCGCACTCCTGCTTCGGACCATGCAACACTGTCAATGCAGTCGATCCGGCATAACCTGAGATTGATTCTCAATTATAACGGTGCCGCTGTTCCGTGCAAACCGACCGACCCCACGCGACTGGTGCCGCCGAGACTCAATGAGCCTCGGAACGACGCGCGTGCCGGGCCATCGCTGCCGCCACCAGCTGGCGAGTGAACCCCTCGTGGCCTTCGGGATCCAGCGACAGGCAGATATCCGCACTTCCGTAGTCGGCCGGCGGATAGTAGATCCCGCAGTTCGCGTTGATCTCGAGCATGTAGGGCGTCCCGCTGGCATCGACCCGCAGATCACAGCGTCCGAAACTCGCCGCCTTCAGCTCAACGAAGAATCGCGCGCATTCGTCACGAAGGCGGTCCGAAAGCACCGGATCGGTCACCGGAAAGGACGACAGTCCTCCGTAGTCGACCCACTTCAGATCGGAATGCTTGAATGCTTCACCGTCGGGGAAGCGGTACTGAGCCGGCGTGTAGGTCTTGGGTGCGAGGGGATCGTCCGGATTCTCGGCCACCAGGACCGTGCACTCGATGCCCTCGATGTACTCCTCGATCAGGGCCGCACCGTGCCGGGACATGATCTTCCTCGCCTGGATGCGCAGGCCGGCCGGCGTCATCACCTTCGACCGACGGCTGAGATCCACGCTGGCATAGCTGCTGTAGTGCTTGACGAAGAGCGGAAAGTTGAGCTCCTTCGCCGCCCGCTCCACGTCGTCATTCGTGCCGGCGACGACGTAGTTCGGAGTTGCGATCCCCAATCGTGCGCACGCCTCCTTCATCTCCACCCGGGTCGGCTCGTAGCATTCGGAACTGGCACCGGCGTAGGGAACCCCCCGCTCCTCGAGCTTCTCGATGACCTCGATGCCGGGGATGTCCTGATCCGCCGCACCGTCGCAGAGGTTGAAGAAGAGATCGAATCGGTTCTCGTCGATCAGGGCCTCGACCTGCCGGACCGAATTCACCTTGCCGACCAGCGTCGCGACATGCCACTCGGCCTCGGGCATGAAGGGACGTGGATCGCACGGCCAATCGTCCTCGGGAAACGGATCGGCATCGAGATTCTGGGTTGTCAGCAGACAGATGCGCACGGAGGCACTGTAGCGAATCGAATCAATCGCAGTCCATCGGTCGAAGCGACTCCAGCCCGTCCGGCCATCCCTCGCATGGTCCCCAGTGACGGATCAGCCACAGCAGATCCTTGATTCCCACCTCCGGCATGACCTCGCTCGGGGTGCACTCGGCTGCGGTGTCGCCCAGACCGAACAGCATCCCGGGATTCCGGGTGCCCCATCCCTCGATCAGCATCAGGAGGTCGCCGGCATCCACCGCACCGCTCATGTCCATGTCTCCCAGGCACGAATCGCACCAGGACACCTGACCGGCCTTGGAATCGGGCACGCCCAGGTACTGGGACGCCGAGCGAACGCCCAGCCAGTAGATCGGCGCGTCCGCCTTCAGAATGAACTCCGACAGCGCGAGGAACGAATCGGCGGGAAGCGCCGGCTGCGGTCCGGCGGCGAGCCAGTTGCCGGTGATCCCGACGGCGGTGTACGGGAAGCCGTTCACCCCCGTGTTGCCCGGCTGCCGGGCGGGCACCCAGCTGTCCTCGCCCCACTTGCGGATCCACTCGGAGAAATCGGTCTCCGGCGTTCCATCGATGTCGTAGGCCTTGAAGCCGAACGGAGACGGCGCGGTCAGGACCGCCTGCTGAGCCGCATGGACGCCCGGAGCGACCGTGGCATCCGCGAGTGCGTAGCGGCCGAGCGCATCCGACCACAACGGAATACCGTCGTTCGTCTGCAGGGATTCCGATTCGGGCCGGACACACGGGTTGTAGGACGGCCGGACGAAGGCACGTCGATCGGCAACACCGATGAGCATGTACTCACGCCACCAGGTCCCCACCACGTCGGCATTCGGCAGTGCACACTGCTGGAAGGCGTACGGCACTCCGACCGTGGGCACTCCCCACAGGATTGCCTGCTCCGTGGCGTCCGGGCCGGCCTGCATGTTGAAGCACGACCGGTCGATGCCGAGCTCGTCGAGGTGTTCGAAGGCATTGCCGTGCAACGTGAACCACAGCGTGGCCGGAGCGTCCTGCTCACTGGTGATGTACTCCTGCATGGTGCGTCTGGGCTCGAGCAGCTCGGTGATCGGAACGGATGCATTCGGCAGCGTGCTGAACGACCAGGTCACCACGAGGACGGGCTGCTCGATCTGCGTCACGACCTGCTGCCACTCGTCGTCGGGCTGCATCCACGCCGAGAACTCCACCGGAGCGTGGTCGGGCATCGTCCGGAGCCGCTGCCAGCGGGGATCGTCGCCCGGCACCTCCGAGGCATGCACCGGCTGCGATCGATCGATCGAATCCTGAAAGACGTCGATCCAGCTCTCGGACCCCAGCGGAAACGGGGTGACTCCGGGAGACTCGCAGTCATCCGCCATCGCGACGGATGCGACGAGCAGCATGGGGACGAATACGTTCGGATTCTTCATTCCGCGATCATAGTCGACCCTCCCCGCAAGGCCGGCAAATCTTCCCCGACGACGATGCGCATTCCGGCTTCGGACCTCGAATCTGCAGATATGCTGACCGGGTGATGCTGGCCAGCCTGCCCATCTCGACCGAGTTGCTGCTTGCCGCTTCGATTCTGGCGCTGGCCGTCCTGTACTCCTCCGTAGGACACGCCGGAGCCTCCGGCTACCTGGCCGCGATGGCGATCATCGCCCAGTTCCCCCAGGAGCAGATGAAACTCGTCGCCCTGACCCTCAACGTGTTCGTGGGGGTCATCGGTGCATGGCGATTCGCCAGCGCCGGACACTTCCACTGGCGGACCTTCTGGCCATTCGGCGTGGCGGCGATTCCCATGGCCTTCGTGGGTGGCCTGTGGACCCTGCCATCCGTGCTGTTTCGACCGTTGATCGGATTTGTCCTGCTGTTTGCGGCGGTGATGCTGATCGCCCGCTCGAAGGGGTCGCTGGCGACGCACGCACATGCCCGCGCCATGCCTGCCGTGTGGCTGTCCATCACGGCGGGCGCGGTGCTTGGCCTGCTGGCGGGATTGACGGGAACCGGTGGCGGCATCTTCCTTTCACCACTGCTCATCCTCTCGGGATGGGCGGACAGCAAACGCACCGCGGCCGTCTCCGTGGTGTTCGTACTTGCAAACTCCGTCGCCGGTCTGGCGGGAATCGCCACCGAGGCCCCCACCCTGCCGACGGGAATAACGCTGTATGTCGCGGCCGCGATCGTTGGAGGTCTGATCGGATCGAACCTGGGGGCACGCCGCGTTCCCGGAAGGGTGATCCGCGTGCTTCTGGCGTTCGTACTGATGATCGCATCCGCAAAGATGTTCCTGACCATGGCCTGAAGGATGCGGAAACGGCGACACTCTCGGACCCAATCGCTATTTGGGGTGATCGGCTCGTTTGCGCTTCAACCGGACACGTCGTACTGGTAGCATCCAAGATCTGCAGGCGTTCACGACCGGATCACCACGTCGATCCGGATCGTAGGGGGAGGCGCCCGGCGCAGTTCGCGCACCAGGTCAATTGAACCTGGACCATCCCCGAAGCCGCCCGGCTTCAACCACGGAAGACACCAATGAAGTTCTCAGCACTGCAGCTTGCAGAGCCCATCGTCCGCGCGGTCGCGGAACAGGGCTACACCACCCCCACCCCGATCCAGGCCGGAGCGATCCCCCCGGCGCTGGAGGGACGCGACATCCTCGGCACC
>CAJWBW010000037.1:0-9388 GCA_913020415.1 uncultured Phycisphaerae bacterium
CCGAGCCGTGCACTGTAGATCGGCCCCCTGCACGTCGCAAATTGCCCGGGGGAATCCCCCTACTCCTCGTCGTCCCGCAGCCTGGCGAGCACCGAGAAGTCCTCGAGGGTGGTCACGTCCCCGGTCGATTCGGCTCCGGCCGCGATGTCCCGCAGCAGCCGTCGCATGATCTTGCCGGACCGGGTCTTGGGCAGCGCGTCGGTGAACCGGATCATGTCCGGCTTGGCGATGGCTCCGATCTCCTTGGCCACGTGCTTGCACAGGGCCGCCTTGAGTTCATCGCCCGGCTCCCCGGACGAATCGAGGGTGACGAAGGCGGCGATGCCCGTCCCCTTGATCTCGTGGGGCATGCCCACCACTGCGGCCTCGACGACGGCCGGGTGACTGACCAGGGCGGACTCCACTTCCATCGTGCCCAGGCGATGCCCGGAGACGTTGATGACGTCGTCGACGCGTCCCATGATCCAGAAGTAGCCGCGATCGTCGCGACGCGCGCTGTCACCGGCGAAGTACATGCCGTCGACGGTCGAGAAGTAGGTGTCGATGAATCGCTGGCGATCGCCGTAGACGCCGCGCAGCATGGACGGCCACGGCGTGCGGATCGCAAGCAGCCCCCCGCGGTTGGGCGGCGCCTCGTTCCCCCGCTCGTCGCAGACGATGGCGTCGATGCCCAGGAACGGAAGCGTGCAGGATCCCGGTACCGTCGGCGTCGCCGCGGGAAGCGGCGTGATCATGTGTCCGCCCGTCTCGGTCTGCCACCAGGTGTCCACGATCGGACACCGCTCGGCACCGATGACGCGGTGGTACCACATCCAGGCCTCGGGATTGATCGGCTCCCCGACGGTCCCCAGCAGCTTCAGGCTGGAGAGGTCGTGCTTCGCCGGATGCTCGTCGCCCCACTTCATGAAGGCGCGGATGGCCGTCGGTGCGGTGTAGAACTGCGTGACCTTGTGCCGCTCGACGATGGACCAGAAGCGGTCCGGCTCGGGATGGTTCGGTGCCCCTTCGTACATGAGGGTCGGCACGCGGTTGGCCATGACCCCGTAGATGATGTAGCTGTGGCCGGTGATCCAGCCCACGTCCGCCGTGCACCAGTACATCTGATCGCAGTCCGGACGGAGGTTGAAGGTGTAGCGGCTGGTGAGCATGGTGTAGACCATGTATCCACCGGTGGTGTGCATGATGCCCTTGGGCTTGCCGGTCGAACCGGAGGTGTACAGCAGGAACAGCATGTCCTCGCTGTCCATCGGCTCGCAGGGGCATTCCACCGGTCCGTCGCCGGACTCCATCAGGTCGTGCCACCACGCATCGCGTCCGTCGATCCACTGCACCTCGTTCTCGCAGCGTTTCAGGACGACCACATGCTCGATGCGGTCCGTGTTGCGGGCGGCCTCGTCCACGTTGTCCTTGAGCGGCACGATGGAACCACGGCGCCACGCTCCGTCGCAGGTGATGACGATCCGGCTGTCGGCGTCCTCGACCCGATCCACGATCGCCTGGGACGAGAAGCCTCCGAAGATCACCGAGTGCGGGGCGCCGATGCGGGCGCAGGCGAGACAGGCGATGGCCAGCTCGGGCACCATGCCCATGTAGATGGTGACGATGTCCCCCTTGCCGATCCCCATCCCCTTCAGCGCCGCCGCGAAGCGGATGACCTTGTCCTGCACATCCGCGTAGGTCAGGTGCCGGACGTCGGGCTCGCCACCGGGCATCGGCTCGCCTTCCCAGACGATGGCGACCTCGTCACCGTGCCCGTTCTCGACGTGCCGGTCGACGCAGTTCCAGCAGGCGTTGAGCGTGCCGCCGATGAACCATCGCGCGTCGGGCAGATTCCATTCCAGCACCGTGTCCCAGTGGGTGAACCACTCCAGGTCCCCCGCCGCCGCGGCCCAGAACCCTTCCGGATCGGCCACCGACTTGGCGTGCAGATCCCGGTAGGTCTCCATCGAATCGATCCAGGCCCCACCGAGGGAGGCACCGACGTCGGACGCCGGGGGAAAGACACGATCCTCGCTCAGGACGGAATCGAAGTTGCTCTGCGGTTCGGACATGGGCGCCTCCTTGGATGCCCCAGCCTACCGGATTCAGCGACGACGCTTCTTTCCGGATCGCTTGCCCGACTGCTTGCCGGACCGCTTTCCCGAACGACCGGTCCGTGATCGCCGATCCTCCTTGCGGGCGTACCGCTCGGGTCGGTTCACCAGCATCAGATCCATGTAGCGACCCGCGGGGCTGACCTGGACGACCTGCACGGTGACCGGATCACCGATCGCCAGTACGGCCCCGGATCGCTGGGCCACGATGCGTCCCGTTCCTCCGATTTCGCTCCAGCGATCGGATCGCCCCCCGCCCTCGGCGTCCATGGCGCCCCAGCGGACGGTGCCCTCGACCAGGTAACGGTCGAGCGAAACGAACAGCCCTCCCCGATTGAATCCGCAGATGACGCCGGGAAGGACGTCACCGAGATGGTGCTCCTCCACGTACAGCAGGCTGAAGAACTGGTTGAGATCGCGTTCCGCCGCGGTGGCCCGCTCCTCGGTCATCGAGCACTGCGCACCGAGCACCACCAGATCCTGCTCGCTCAGTACCCGGTCGTCCTTCATCAACATGTTCCGGAGTTTCGTGCGATGGCGTTCCGGAGCCGGCTTCGTCCCGTTCTCCGTCGCGTCGAGCCAGGCATCGAGGGCACGATGCACGGTCAGATCCGGATACCGTCGGATCGGCGAGGTGAAATGGACGTACTGGTTCGACGCCAGAGCGAAGTGGCCGATCGGCAGCGGCGAATACGAAGCCTTCGTGAGTGAACGGAGAATCGCGAAGTGCACGCTTCGGGCCGCGGGGGTGTTGCGGGTGGCGTCGAGTACCCGCTGAAGATCCTTCCGGGTCGGATGATCCGGAATCTTCACTCCGTGTCCGCTCACCATGGTGCGGACCTCCTCGAGGTCGTCGAAGCTCGGCTCGGGGTGGATGCGCCGCATGGCGGGGATCTCGATGTCCTCGAAGTGCCTGGCCACCGCCTCGTTGGCCTCGACCATGAACATCTCGATGAGGGTATGGGTGAAGGCACCGTCCTCGGGAAGGATGTCCCGCACGCGTCCGTGTTCGTCGAAGAAGAGTTCCGCCTCGGGAAGATCCAGCACGATCATGCCGTCGCGCTGTCTGCGCTTGCGCAGGGTCTTTGCCAGACGATCCGCCATCCGGATCGTCTCGAGCAGTTCACTGGTCACCGGCGTGGCCGTTCGTGCGTGCTTGGTCGCCTCGTCCGGATCACCTTCGATCAGCGCCTGGGCCTCGAGGTAGGTCATCCGCTTGCAGGATCGGATCATCGAACGGCAGAAACGCTGCCCCTGCACCTCGCCCCGTTCGTCGAACTGGATGAAGGCGGACATCGTGAATCGATCGACTCCCTCCTGGAGGGAGCAGACTCCGTTGGACAGGACCTCCGGAAGCATCGGAATGACGTGGTTCGGCAGGTAGACGCTGTTGCCGCGACCGGTCGCCTCGACATCGAGCGGCCCCCCTGGTGCAACGAACCTGGCGACGTCGGCGATGTGGATTCCCAGCGTCCAGCGCGACGTCGCCTCGTCCCAGTCGACGGAGATCGCATCGTCGAAGTCGCGTGCTTCCGGGGGATCGATGGTGAAGATGAGCGTATCCCGCAGATCCTCGCGTTGTCCGGGTTCGCATTCGGCTCCGTCGAAACGACCGATGGCGTCGCGCGCCTCGTCGAGCGCCTCCGCTGGAAAATCGACCGAGAAACCGCTGGCGGCGATCACGGCCTGCGTCTCGACGTGCGGCTCACCGCAGGCGCCGAGCACTTCGGTGATGACCCCTTCCGCCATGTAGTCGCCTTCGGGCCACGCGGTGAGCTCGAAGACGACCTTGGCTCCCTCGCCCGCCCCCCGTGCGTGGGGATCGCCCACGAGGACGTCGCAGCGCAGACTGCGCCCGTCCGGCTCGATCATCCAACGCCCGTGCTTGCGCACCAGGCGGCCGGCGAAGACGGTCTGGGCCCGCTTGAGCACCTCGTCGATCCGACCGGTCGGCTGCTGTGTACGACCTCTTCGGCGGCGTCCGGTCACCACCGCGTGCACCCGGTCGCCGCTCAATGCGCCACCCGTATCGTGCACGGCGATGTAGAGATCCCCTTCGCGGGTGGGTCGCTCGGGCACCACGAATCCGAATCCGCGCCGGGTCTGCCGAAAGAGTCCCACCACCTCGTTGCCCATCTCCGGCAGACGAAGCCGGCCGTCGCGTCCGAGCTTGATCCGACGATCGGAGACCAGCTGCTCGATCGCACGCTCGAACCGGTCACCGTCCGCCTCGGGAACCTTCATTCGTCGCGACAGCTGCCCCGGCGTCGGCGGGTCGTCGGTCATCGAAGAGACTTCGGTCAGAATGCGGGCGATGAAGGCGGCGGGCATCGGTTTCCTTCGAGAGCATGTGTCGATGCGTGCACACCGTACACGCAGACGGGGCTCAGTCTCCGCTGGAGCCGGAAGAACTCGCCGACGATCCTTCGGATCCCCCCGAACCGCCCGACGAGTCGGAGGATCCCTTGGAACCGGAGGTGTCCGATTTCTTCGGAGTGGAATCGGCCGACTTGCGATCGGAATCGGCCGCCTTCTTGTACGACGCGCTGCGGTAGTCCGTCTCGTAGAAGCCGGATCCCTTGAAGAGGATCCCACCGCCGGTCCCCACGAGGCGACGCAACGACTCCACTCCGCATTCAGGGCAGACGGTTTCCACCGCCGCACTCATCTGCTGGAAGAGTTCGAACTCGTGCCCGCACGATTCACATCGATAGTCATAGGTGGGCATGGCGATTCAGGGGGCGACCGCGACCTTCGCCGCCCGCAGCACCTGGTCGCTCTTGCGATAACCGACCTGGAGAAGATTCGTGATCCGTCCGGCCTCGATGCCTTCCGCCTCCTGCTTGAGCATGGCCTCGTGCTGGGTGGGGTCGAACTCGTCTCCGGCCACCGGCTCGATCCGATCCACGCCCTGCTCGCCGAGCACCTTGTCGAGCTCGTCCCGGACGATCTGCACCCCCGACAGGATCTGATCCGAACCGACCTGCTCCGGATCCTGCTGCAGGGCCATGTCCAGCTGATCCAGCACGGGAAGCACGGAACGCAGGACGCCGGCGGACACGATCAAGTGCATCCGCTGTTCCTGTTCCGTCGCACGACGCTGGAAGTTCTTGAAGTCGGCCAGGGCGCGCTGCCTCGACTCGGCGGCGGTGTTGCAGTCCTCGAGCAGCTGCTCGATGCACCGTCGGGTCAAATCATCACCATCCTCGATGACCGCGTCGATCTCGTCCGGAGTCAGACGTACCGGTTCCGCGTCCTCCGACGCTTCGTCCTGCACCACGCCTTCGACGTCTTCGATGGGCGGCTGTTCCATGTCGGTGTCTTCGGGGCGCATCACGACGCCTCCTATGCTTCTCAATGACGACCGGTGACGGCGTCCTTGATTCGATTCCACAACGACGGGCTTGACGCCCCGACTTCGACCTCCTCCGTCTCCGCGTAGGAGCGAAGGAGTTCCTTCTGATGCTCGTCGAGCTTCGACGGCACGATGAGCTTGACGACCACCACGAGGTCCCCGCGTCGTCCGGTCCGGAGATTGGGGACGCCCCCTCCGGTGATCCGGAACAGGGCCCCGTGCTGGGTGCCGGGCTGGATCGACAGCTCGTGCAGCTCCTCGACTCCCAGACCGGGAACCTCGACCTCCGCACCCAGCGCCAACTGGGTGAAGGCGGCCGGCATGACGACGATGAGATGATCTCCATCCCGCTCGAAGCAGTCGTGCTCCTTGACTCTGGTCACGACGTGCAGATCGCCCCGGGGGCCCGCTCCGGCCGGATCGGCCTCGGGAGGCGGGGGCTCGCCCTCGTTGGGAATCCGGATCGCCTGCCCCGCCGAGATCCCTGCGGGCACCTTGACCTCGATCCGGCGATCGACCGGAACGCGTCCGCGACCTCCGCAGTCCGTGCATCGGTCCACGATGATCGAACCCCGGCCGCCGCAGTCCTGACAGGCCACCACCATGCGGAACATGCCTCCGAGACCGGCCTGGGTGACCTGACCGGAACCGCTGCATCGCTGGCAGGTGGCGGGTTGCGTGCCGGGCTTGGCTCCGGATCCTTCGCAGCTCAGACACACATCGAGTCGCGTGAAGGCGACCTCGCGGGTGGCACCGGTCAGGACCTCCTCCAGTTCGAGTTCGACCTCGGTCTCCAGATCGTAGCCCTGGGCGCGCGCCCGACCTCCTCCGGCACGACCCCGTCGGCCGCCCCCGAAGATCTCGTCGAACATCGAGAAGATGTCCTCCGGATTCATCGAACGGAAGTCGTGACCCGGGCGGGAACGCAGACCGTCGCGCCCGTACTGGTCGTACATGCGACGGCGTTCGTCGTCGGCAAGGACCTCGTAGGCTTCGGCCGCCTCCTTGAAACGGACCTCGGCCTCCGGATCGTCCGGATTTCGGTCCGGATGGAACTTCATGGCCAGACGACGATACGAGCGCTTGATCTCCTCGCCGGACGCAGTGCGTTCGACGTTGAGGACCTCGTAGTAGCAACGCGTCGTCGCCATGGATGCGACTCCCGGTCAGTTACACGATCGCATTCTGGATCGGCTCCGCGTCGTCCTCGAGATCCGTGATGGCGACATCGGTCGTCAACAGGAGACCCGAGACGGAGGCCGCGTTCTTCATGGAGACGCAGACGACCAGAGCCGGATCGATGATGCCGCGTTCGACGAGATCGCCGTACACGTCGGCGCCGGCGTCGTACCCGAAGTCGCCTTCACCTTCGCGGATCCTCTCGACGACGACGTCGCCGTCCATGCCGCAGTTCTCCGCGATGTGCCAGGCCGGCGCCTCGAGCGAGCGGGCGAGGATCTCGTAGCCGATCCCCTCGTCGCCCCCGATGGAGGCGGCCTTGGAACGAAGATGCTGCTGGGCGCGGATGAAGGAGACGCCACCGCCGGGGACGTAGCCCTCCTTGGCGGCCGCGCGGCTGGCCGACAACGCATCGTCGACCCGATCCTTGCGTTCCTTCATCTCCACTTCGGTCGCTCCGCCGACGGAGATGATGGCCACGCCGCCGGTGAGCTTCGCAAGGCGTTCCTGGAGCTTCTCGCGGTCGTAGTCGCTCGTCGTCTTCTCGATCTGGATACGGATCTGCGAGGCGCGGGCCTCGATGTCCTCCTTGGCGCCGGCTCCACGGATGATCGTCGTTCCGTCCTTGGTCACCACGATCCGCTGCGCGGTTCCCAGTTCGTCCAGTTCGACGTCCTCGAGATTGCGCCCGAGGTCCTCCGAGATGAAGAGCCCGCCGGTCATGGCGGCGATGTCACCGAGCATGGCCTTGCGTCGCTCGCCGAAACCGGGAGCCTTGACGGCGCAGATCTGCAGCACACCGCGGAGACGGTTGACGACGAGTGCCGCCAGAGCCTCGTTCTCGACGTCCTCGGCGATGATCAGCAGCTGCTTGCCGGCGGTCGCGGTCTTGTTCAGAAGCGGAAGCAGATCCGCGAGATTGGAGATCTTCTTCTCGTGGATCAGGATGGCGGCATCCTCGAGCACGCACTCGGTCGTCTTGGGATCCGTCATGAAGTACGGACTGAGGTAGCCCTTGTCGAAGGCCATGCCCTCGACGTAGTCGAGGGTGGTCTCAGACGTCTTCCCTTCCTCGACCTCGACGACGCCGTCGGCGCCCACCGTGTCCAGGGCCTCGGAGATGATGTCGCCGATCGAGGTGTCGTGGTTCGCGGAGACGGTCGCGATCTTGCGAAGGTCCTCGCGACCGGCGCAGGATCGGGAGATGGATTCGATGTAGGAGGTGGCCTCCTGGGCGGCGGCGTTGATGCCACGCTGGATCGCCACGGCGTTGGCTCCCGCCGTCACGTGACGCAGGCCGGACTTGAAGATGGAGCCGGCCAGGACCGTCGCGGTCGTGGTGCCGTCGCCGGCGAGATCGGCGGTCTTCTTCGCAACCTGATGGACCATCTGCGCGCCCATGTTCTGGAACGCCTGGGGGAGTTCGACCTCCCGCGAGACCGAAACGCCGTCCTTGGTGACGGTCGGACCGCCGTAGGACTTCTGCACGACGACGTTGCGGCCGCTGGGGCCCATCGTGACGGAGACGGCTTTCGCCATCTGTTCGATGCCCTCCTTGAAGGCGTTCTGGGCATCGGTATCGAATTTCATCTGCTTGGTAGACATGGTGCTCTTCCCGACGTCCTGACGGACGTGCTCTTGAATCTGCGTGGACGACTTACTCGATGATGCCGAGGAGTTCGCTCTCGCGGATGATCAGGTGCGTTTCGTTCTTGATCTCGACCTCGGTACCGGCGTACTTGCTGTACACGACGGTGTCGCCGTTCTTGATCGAGGGCTCGACGCGTTCGCCGTTGTCCAGCATCTTGCCGGGCCCCATCGCGACGACGGTCCCCTGCATGGGCTTCTCCTTCGCCGACTCGGGGAGGTAGATGCCGGATGCGGTCTTCTCCTCGGCCTCCAGCGGCCGGACGAGCACGCGATCTTCAAGTGGTTTGACGGACATAGTTTCTTCTCCGTTTCTTTCTTCTGTGTGTTTCAATGATCAGAGGGTCGCCGGGAATCAGAATCCCATGCCGGGCATGCCCATGCCGCCCATGCCGCCCATGCCGCCCATGCCACCCATGCCGCCCATGCCGCCCATGCCGCCCATGCCGCCCATGGGATCCATGCCGCCATGATCGTGGTCCTCGCCACCGGCATCCTCGACCGGAGCATCGGTGATGATGCAGTCGGTGGACAGAAGCATGGAGGCGACGGACGACGCGTTCTGCAGTGCGGAGCGGTCGACCTTGGCCGGAGTCAGGACACCGTCCGCGATGAGATCGCCGTAGGTCAGCGTCAGTGCGTTGAATCCGAAGGTGCCTTCGCCGTCACAGACCTTGGAGACCACGACGGTCCCCTTCTCACCCGCATTGTCGGCAATGGTCTGGAGCGGCACGTGCATGGCGGCGATGACCGCCTCCACACCGTAGCCGGCGTCGCCGTCGATGGACGAACGAAGTTCGTGCAGTGCGGGAAGGGCACGAAGGAAGCTGACACCGCCTCCGGGCACGACACCTTCCTCGACCGCGGCACGGGTGGAATGCAACGCATCCTCGACCCGGGCCTTCTTCTCCTTGAGCTCGGCTTCGCTTGCCGCCCCGACATTGACCTGGGCGACACCGCCGGCCAGCTTGGCCAGCCGCTCCTGCAGCTTCTCGCGGTCATAGTCGGAGGAGGTCTCCTCGACCTGCACCTTGATCTGGCTGACCCGGGCGTTGATCTCCTTCTTCTTGCCGGCGCCGTCGACGATGGTGGTGTTCTCCTTGTCGATGCGGAC
>CAJWBW010000038.1:0-9262 GCA_913020415.1 uncultured Phycisphaerae bacterium
CCGGATTCAAGGGCGCCCTTCCGCTTGATGAGTTCCCGTGCCTTGCGGGCCGCTTCGCGGGCCTGGGCCGCGAGAATGGCCTTCATGCAGATCTGCTTGGATTCGGTGGGATGCTCCTCGAGCCACGCTCCCAGATGCTTGGAGACGGCCTGGCTGACGAACTTCTCCATCTCCGGGCTCAGCAGCTTCTCCTTGGTCTGGTTGTTGAACTGCGGATCGGGCAGTCGGACCGAGAGCACGCTGGTGAGTCCTTCCCGCAGGTCGTCGCCCGACGGCGTCAGACCCTTGAGGAGATTGCGTTTCTTCGCGTAGGAATTGATCGCACGGGTCAACGAGGTCTTGAAGCCGGACGCGTGGGTTCCTCCGTCCGGGTTCACGATGTTGTTCGCGAATGCGAGCATCGTTTCGTTGGTGGCCTCGGTGTACTGCATCGCAATGGTGCATCCGATGCCGGTCTCGTCGTCCTCGGCATCGATGGTGATGACCGGGCTCACCGACGACTTGGAGCGGTTGAGATGCTCCACGTAGCCGGCGATGCCGTTCTCGTAGCAGAATGTCTCGTCCTTGGTCTCTCCCGACGAATCGACGCGTTCGTCGATCAGACGAATCGAGATCCCGGAGTTGAGGTAGGCCAGTTCCCGAAGCCGATGCTCGAGGGTTTCGTACCGGAACTCCGTGTCGGGGAAGATCTCGGGGTCCGGCTTGAAGCTCAGTCGGGTGCCGGACCCGCGATCCGTACCACCGGTGGGCGCGTCGACCTCATGCAGCGGCTTCACCACGTCGCCGCGTTCGAAGCGGATCAGGTGCACCGCGTTGTTCTTGATGATCTCGACTTCCGTCCATTCCGACAGGGCGTTGACGCACTTGACGCCGACCCCGTGGAGTCCTCCGGAGACCTTGTAGACGCTGGCGTCGAACTTGCCGCCGGCGTGCACCTCGGTCAGGATGACTTCGACGGCGGGTCGCCCGTCGATCTGGGGATTCTCGTGCTTCATCGGATCCAGCGGCATGCCGCGACCGTCGTCGGTGATCGAGCAGGAGCCGTCGACCCCGATGCTGACGGTGATGGTCGTCGCGTGTCCCGCCATCACCTCGTCGATCGCGTTGTCCACGCCCTCGTAGACCAGGTGATGCAGGGCGTTGAGGCCCACGCCACCCACGTACATGCCGGGGCGTTTGCGGATCGCCTCGAGGCCCTCGAGGACCTGAATCGACTCGGATGTATAGGCCTGCTGCGGCTCGGTGGGTTGGTTGGCCATGAGTGGTTTTCAGCCTCTGGAGGACAATCGAGCGAGGCCGTTCATTCTATCAGAAACCACTGCTTTCCACCCGACCGAAGACCATCTTCGTGGTGTCGGAGACACGGAAAAACGGGTCATTTTGGAGGTCTCACAATCGCTCCGTCCGGGGGCCGAATCCGCTCCCCGAATGACCGGTTTTTCTTCCGGTTCCGGTCACCCGTTCCGTCGACTCCGGGGATACTGCAGGAGCAGGTCCCCACGCGTCGATAGGGCTGGAGAGCAGTCAACTGAGGGAGCAATCGCCGTGAAATCAGACGTCACCCCGAGGAACGATCAGCCCCTCGGGATCGATTCGGTCCTCGAAGCCTGCTCAACCCGACGACTCTTCATGCTCGGATCACTGGCGTTTCTCGCCGGCTGCAGCACCACGGGGACGTCGTCGAACGATCTTCCGGGCGTGATCTGGTCGGAGCGGGGACCGGTCGTCATGCCCGAGCCTTCCCGGCCCAAGCCGGCTGCGGTCGACTCCGGAGTCATCCGCCGATCGTCCTGGGCCAAGGGGAATCCCATTCCGGCGAACATGAACCGGATGGTTCCCGTCAAGCGGATCACCATCCACCACGACGGCATGGATGCGTTCACGAGCACATCCCGATCCGCCGCGGCGGCCCGACTCGAGAAGATCCGTCGTGCTCACCTGCGTCGGGGGCCTCAGAAGTGGGGCGACATCGGCTACCACTACGCGATCGATCCCGCCGGCCGCGTATGGGAATGTCGTCCTCTGACCTGGCAGGGGGCCCATGTGAAGGATCAGAATCCGGGCAACCTGGGCATCCTGGTCATGGGCAACTACGACCGGCAGCAGGTCACCATGGCCCAGAAGCAGGCCATCGACCGCTTCGTGACCGTGCAGTTGCGTCAGTACCGCCTTCCGGTCCGGAACCTGCATACGCATCAGGAACTGGCCCCCACGGCGTGCCCGGGCCGTTCGCTGCAGGCGTTCATGGTCCGGTCCCGTGCCAACGGGACATTCGCCTGATCACCCGCTGCGGCGTTCCGGCCGGGCTACCATTGGATCATGACCACCTCGGTTCGAGTGAACTTCGGCCGTCCGTTCGCATTGTTTCCGCTCCCGGAAACGGTGCTGCTGCCGCATACCGTCCAGATGCTCCACGTGAGTGAGCCGCGCTACCGGGCCATGGTCGATCGCGTTCTGGACAGCACGGGGCAGTTCGCCCTGGCGACCTGGGATCGCGAATCCTCGTCGAGCATCGCGATCCGCGACGCGGTCTGTCTGGTGCAGGTGATGCACCACGAGAAGGTGGCCGGCGGGTACGAGATCATGCTGCACGGCATCTGCCGTGCCCGCATCGTCGAGTTGGAGCAGGAGCAGTCCGATCGTCCGTGGTGCGAAGCAAGGCTTCGTCCGCTCGAGCAGCTGGGGGAGGATCTTCCTCCGATGCAGGGACTGCGCGACGAGCTCTACGGTCTGATCACCAGCGACAACATCGGTTCGCTGAACCGGGTGGAGACCATCGTCGACTGGTTCCAGCGCAAGGACGTCAGCACCCACACGCTGCTGGAACTGATCGGATTCACCTTCATCCAGGACAGCGAGTGCCGCTACCGCCTGCTGGCCGAGCCGACCATCGACGGTCGCACCCGCATCATCCGAAGTGAACTGTCACAACTTGAACGCATGATCGGTCTGGCGCGCCGTCAGCAGCGTGACGACCTCGATCGCGGCATCATGCCCAACTGATCACGGATCGACGTGAACTCCGGTGAGCCGGTCGGCGTCTTCGCGGGGCCACCGGATCGCGTGGCTGATCCGACCGGTGGCGTCGAGCTCCGAAACGAGTATCCGCAGCGGCCCGTCGTCCAGTTGGTCCGCGGTGGCGTGCAGATCGAACCAGTGGGTGATCGTGGCGCCGGCGGCCAGATCGAAGCGCCTCGTCCCGGCGGTCGGAAGCCCGTTGCCGGCCAGAGCGGCTTCGATGGCCCGGGGCCGGTCGCCGTGGTTGGTCGCCCGCAGTTCGACCCGCAGCCCGTCGGGGGTGTTCCATTCCCGGAAGGACAGGTCGATCGAAGGGAGTCCCACGTCGACCCGGCAGCGGACCGGCATGCGCATCGGGTCCGTCCCCGTTCGATCCAGCACGCCGGACATGGACATGGGGCCCGGGGGAAGGGGACCGGTGACGATGAGGTCCACCGGAATGCGTCGGGTCTCGCCGGGGGCCATCGTGAGGCGGATTCGCGCGGGGGACACTTGGGCTCGATCCGCATGCTCGAAGACCAGGACGCCCTCCATGGTTTCGTTCCACGGGTTGGTGATCCGCAACTGGTGTCGGTGTCGCATCGGCCGCGCGATCAGCGTGGGTGGATCGATGACCAGATCGCGTTGGAACCGGATCCATGCGTCGTCGACCCCTTCGAGGAACTGGATACGGGCCGCATCGATGTCCACGTCGTGTGTGCCGTCTCGAAGGGGAAGCGTGCGTCGGTTGCCTGCGTCGTCGTGCACCACGATCGGATCGCTCCCGAGAGCGGCCGACACGGTCGCGGTCACGTCGGGCGGGACCAGCAGTCCTCCGGCGCGGCTCTCGACCGGCTCGAGGTACCACGCGTGACCACGGGCCCCCAGCGGAATGACGCCGCCGAAACGCCGATCGGAGAGGTGATGCAGCAATGAATGGAGGCGGGCGAAGGTCGGAGTGGGCTGGAGTCGACCTCGCTCGTCGGTGTTCCAGGGAGGAAGGATCCGGCACGATACGCCGTCCCTCCATCGCTCCAGCAGTTCGAACGGTTCCGTGGCGGGTGCATCGTCCGGTGGCAGGACCGTCGCCTGCGGAGCCAGCCGGGACAGCCGCTCCTGCAGTCGTTGCGCGGCCGGCACGTACGCGGTGGTGTCTCCGGCCAGCGTCCAGTGCGCCACGGCGTCGCCGAACGGAATGATGGAACGATCCAGGACCGGTCCCCAGGTGGCTTCGTCCAGCATGATGAACTCCGCGAACTGATCGGGATCCAGCGCGTGCCGGGTCGCCCAGGTCCGGGGAAGTCGATCGAATCGGCAGGTGATGGTCCCGCCGCGGTCGAGCAGGCGACCCATGCGACGTCGATGCCCGGCATCCTCCAGCAGGCCGGAGCCGTCGTCCAGCAGGGCGGGCACGCTCACCATGCCCACGCCGAGCGCCTCGACCAGTTCGAGTTCCCGGTCCGTCGGCGGGTCGGTGAACTCGATGCCGATCGTCGTGGCCCGGGCCGTGGCGGTGTGTTCCGGCAGCACCACGAAATCGGTCCGATCGGAACGGATCACCGTCGTGGCTCCGAGGGTGCGGGCGGTCAGAACCGCCCGGTACCATCCGTTGTCCGGAAGCAGCGGTTCGATCCAGGTGTCCAACGGCTGGTCACCCATGGTGCCGTGGATGTGGTCGATGGTCGCACCCCGCTCATTCTCGATGCGCAGCGACCACTCGATGGGTTCGGTCGCGGGATCGTCGATGCGCAGGTGCAGCATCGGCGTTCCGGGTCGGCGGTGGATGCCGGTGTCCGTGGCATCGTCGATGCGCACGGTGGGCAGCTGCGTCACCATGAGATCATCGAACCAGGCCCGACCGGCGATGTCGGGAGTCGGTTCGGGCTGGTGTCCGGATCGGTCGCCGGGCTGAATCACCCGACACTCGAGAACGAGATCGCGTGCGTTCCGGTCGAGTCCCGACACGTCGACGGCGAGGCGGGTCCACAGGCCCTCCTGCTCGACGGGACGACTCTCGACCACGGTGCCGGGTACCGGTTGTCCTTCTTCGTCGACCAGCCAGGCCGCGATGGTGACTTCCGACTGCACAAGTCGATCCGTCCGGACCCAGCCGGCCACCTCGTATTCCGTATCGGTCCGGATGGGGATCCGGCCCACGTTCGTCCTCGCCGCCATCGAGTGGCCGTCGACATCGAATCGAAGCGAAAACGTTCCGGAGTGGTACACCGAATCGTCCGGTCCCATGGATCCGAAGGACGTGAAGCGATCCAGCCCCAATGGGGTGGTCCGGGTGAATCCCAGCGGCATTTCCAGACGTTGGCGGCTGGATTCCTCGAAATCGAAGCGGGTGCCGACGCGTTGCAATGATCCGGGACCGGATGGTTCATCCGGGGAGGCTGGTACGCCGGCGATCGCACCTTGCAGCACGAGGCCGGCCAGGATCGGCAGCAAGGCGGGCATCAACCATGTTTATCGGTCGATTGGCCGGGGACCTCCACGTTTGCCGATGGTTGATTGATGATCCGACACCGCGAAGGAATCGCAGGACATGCATGAAATCAAGCGTCTGATCGTGATGACCGTCCTCCTCGCCGCCGCCGTCGGGGGTGGCATCTGGTGGGGCTTCAACGATCGTCAGGAGGCGAAGATCCGCGACCTCGAGGCCCGCAACGTGGATCTGGCGGATCAGCTCGAGAAGCGTTCCGAGATGCTGCAGCGACTGGGCCGGGAACGCAGGCTCGGACTGGTGCGGGTGCTGGAGCAGCCGGAGGTCGGGGGGGTGGTCGAATCGACGACCTTCGAACTGATCGAACTCGATGACGACGGCAGTGAACTGGCTCGGCAATCGTTCTCGGTACCCGGGGATGTGGTGTTCATCGATGCGCAGACGGTCAGGTTCCGGTCCGACGACGTCGCGAGCGGCCATCCCTTCCGGGGGCGGACGCTGGTGCTCCTGCGAAGGGTGTATTCGGATCGGATGCCGCCGGTGGAGGGGCTGCCGATCGATCTGCCCGGTGCGGTTCCGCCCGGGTACGCATCCGAAACCGTGGGCCGATTCGAACGGGGCATCTGGGAACAGTTCTGGGGATTGGCCCGGGATCCGGAGGCGGCCGAATCGATCGGAATCCGGGTTGCCCAGGGCGAAGCGGCCTACAAGCCGATGCAGGCCGGGGACGTCTTCGAACTGCGGGTCGATGCGTTGGGGGGGATCAGCCTCGTGCCGGTGCAACCCCCGTCCGACTGGTCCGGCGATCTGCACGAGATCGTATCTGTTTCAGATCGTTGATCGCCGGGAAGGGGTGACGGCTAGAATGGACTCGATGTCCAGCCGACCCCTGCCTACCACGAGTTCATCATGCGCGTCCTGATCATCGGTGCGATGGGATTGGTCGGCCGTCGGGTGCTGCTGCAGCGTCTGGCGCTCGGCGATCAGGTGACGGTCATGTCGCGTGATCGCGGGCGAGCCCAGCGCATGCTGGTGGGACTCGGCCTGACCGGAATCGAGATCGTCGAGGGCGATCCGGCGGTGCCCGGGCCCTGGCAGGATGCGGTCGACGGACAGGATGTGGTGATCATGCTGGCCGGGGCGGGGGTCGCCGATCGTCGATGGAGTCGTCGCTACCTCCAGCTCATTCGTGACAGTCGCGTGGACGGAACCTATCAGGTGGTGCAGGCCATCGAACGGGCCCGTTCCCGGCCCTCGTTGCTGCTGTCGGCGTCCGCCGTCGGCTACTACGGTGATCGTGGTTCGGTCCTGACGGACGAGCGTGCACCGGTGGGGGACGACGTACTGGCCGACATCTGCATGCAGTGGGAGGAGCAGGCGATCCGCGCCGAACCGCTGTGCCGCGTGGTCCGGATGCGCTTCGGGGTCATCCTGGACGCCAGCGGCGGCGCTCTGGGCCGCATGCTTCCCATCTTCCGCAAGGGATTGGGAGGCCGTCTCGGTTCCGGCCGCCAGTACATGTCGTGGATCGCCTGGCACGATGTCGTCGGTTCGATCGACCACCTCATTGCGCACGGGGATGCCCAGGGGGCATTCAACATCGTCACGCCCAACGCGGTCACCAACCGCGAGTTCACGGTCGCACTGGCCACGTTGCTCAATCGTCCTGCGTTCATGGCGGTGCCCGGTCCGATGCTCCGACTGGTGGCGGGCGGACTCGCCCATACGCTGCTCACGGGGCAGCGGGTCTGGCCGGCGAAGTTGATGGAGAGCGGCTACGAATTCAGGTATCCGGCCATCGAGCGTGCCCTGGCCACGGTCCTGAACATCGAGCCGCCGCTCCGGACGGCGGCGCCCCGTGCCCGCACCGCGCTGCGCACCATGCCCGAGGACATCCGCCTCGTGGGGCTGGACGTGGACGGTCTGCTGCCGGATTCCATTCCGGTGCAGACCGTGCTTGCCCAGTACGCATCCGGGTCGATGCAGGTCGTGCTGTCCTCCAGTGACGGCCTTGAACCCGCACGTCGTTTCCAGCATCGATGCGGCCAGTCGTTTCCGATGATCATCGCCGACGGCGCCGTCCTGCTCTCCGGCGAGGGGAAGGTGATCAGTGCGCGGTTGCTGTCGCCGGAGCTCGTGGACGAACTCGGTCGCTTCGCGTGCGCGCAGGACGAACCGTTGCACCTGACGTTCGAGACGGTGAAGGGGGACGTGGTGCAGGTCGAATCCGTCCCCGGCGGTTCGGTGGTTGCACCCGAGGGGATCTTCCGCATCCGTGTGGACGGGGCCGAGGCGCCCCGGGTCATGTTCGAGGCCGCCGTTCGGGACTCGCTCTGGAAGCAGCGTCGCATCGCACTGCACCGATCATCCGGCGGCGCGGTCGACATCATCCACCCGATGGCCGATCGGGGGATTGCGGTGCAGGACGTCGCACGGCGGACGGGAAGCCCGCGTGAAACCGTCATGGGGGTCGTTTCGTGCGATCGCAGTGCGGGTCTGGCGGAGTGGTGCGGGTTCTCGGTTGCTCTCGGCGACGCCTCCGCTACCATTCAGGATCTGGCGGACGCCACGACCGAGGCACCCTCGGTGGAAGGCCTCGCCGAAGCACTTCGAACCTGGATCCGACGCGAGGATCCCCGACTGCAGGGGCAGGCATGACCAGTTCCGACCATGAACCGACCGCGACGGTCCCTTCGTCTTCGGCCGCACAGGCTCCGGTGATCATGACCGGCGACATCTGGCTCGACGGGCAGTGGGTGGACGCGTCCGAGGCGACGATCAGCGTCTTCGATCACGGTCTGCTCTACGGCGACGGGTGCTTCGAGGGGATCCGGATCTACAACGGCCGGATCTTCAAGCTGCGATCCCATCTGGAACGTCTCTACGCGTCGGCCGACCGCATCCGACTCACGCCCGCCTACGACATCGACACCATCGAGTCCGCGACCCGCGAGGCGGTGCAGCGCAACGGTCTCGAGGACGGCTACATCCGCGTGGTCTTCACCCGCGGAGCCGGCACGCTGGGGCTGCATCCCTTCCACTGTCCGCGTTCGTCGGCGATCATCATCGCGGCCGACATCACGCTGTATCCGGAGGAGATGTACGTCGAAGGCATGCCGGTGATCGTCGCCAAGCGTCCCCGCATTCCGATCGCCTGCCTCGATCCCGAGATCAAGAGTCTCAACTACCTCAACAACATCCTCGCCAAGGTCGAGGCGATCGATGCCGGGGTGCTCGAGGCCATCATGCTCAATACCGAGGGGCTGGTCGCGGAATGCACCGGTGACAACATCTTCGTGATCAAGGACGGCCGCATCTCGACGCCGGACACCTCCGCGGGGATGCTGCACGGCATCACCCGTCGCTTCGTGATCGAGGAGGTCGCGCCCGCACTCGGGTACGAGGTCGCGGAGCGTGCCCACCGGCTCGACGAACTCAAGAACGCGGACGAGGTGTTCCTGACCGGAACGGCGGCGGAGGTCATCGGCGTGTCGACCATCGACGGAGACCCCGTCGGCAGCGGCAGGGTGGGTCCCGTCACCACGGCATTGGTGGCCGAGTTCCGTCGCCTGACCCGCGCGGACGCCTGCGAAGCCTGAGTCGTCGATCAGTCGCCCTGCACGGTGAGTTCGACCGGTTGGTCGCTGTCCGCACCGGTGCCGCATCCCGCATCGTCGTTCTGCACGTGGAGCCGATCCGCCCGCTGCGATGACCAGTCGTCGACCATGAGATCGGGGGACTGTTCGTATTCGTGCAGCTTCATCATCCGGTAGGCGTTGTCGCGTTGTGCGGGTGTGAAGCCGGCGGTGCGGATCAGGT
>CAJWBW010000039.1:0-9241 GCA_913020415.1 uncultured Phycisphaerae bacterium
AGCTCGGACTTGATCTGCTCCTAGAGTGCACGATCGCCACAGAAGTGCGTCATGGCAAAGCCGGCGTGGATCGGCGTGGGATCGCCGTCCGGTGCCGTGAACCATTCCGTGAACTCCTCCCGGGTGTCGATCTCGCGGGTGTGGTCCTCACGATGCGCCAACGCACGGTCGTAGAGACCCTGCTGCATCTCCTCGAGCATCGAGACCACCTCCTCGAGGAAGCGGACCCGAGCCACGCTCTCCTTCTCCTTGGCGGGCCGGTCACGCCGGGCCATGAAGACCGAATCCTCGGCCATGTCACGGGGACCGACTTCGAGTCGGATGGGAACCCCCTTCTTGACCCATGACCAGGTCTTCTCTCCACCGCGGATGTCCCGATCGTCGATCTCGACCTCGATGGTCCGTCCCGCATACCGGATGCCGCGAAGATCCCTGGCCAGCGTCCGGCAGTATTCCATGACGGCCTCGGGATCGTCGGCCTTGAAGGTGATGGGAAGGATCACGACGTGGGCGGGCGCGAGTCGTGGCGGCAGGACCAGACCGTCATCGTCGGAATGGGTCATGATGAGTCCCCCGATCAGCCGGGTCGACACCCCCCAGGACGTCGTCCAGCAATGGACCCGTTCACCCTGGTCGTTGAGGTAGACGATGTCCTGGGCCCGGGAGAAGTTCTGACCCAGGAAGTGCGACGTCCCCGCCTGCAGGGCCTTTCGATCCTGCATCATGGCCTCGATGCAGAGGGTGTCGTCGGCGCCCGGGAACCGCTCCGCTTCGGTCTTGCGTCCGCGGAGGACGGGCATGGCCATCCAGTTGTCGCAGAAGTCCGCGTAGACATCCAGCATGCGACGGGTGTGCTCGACGGCCTCCTCCGACGTGGCGTGGGCGGTGTGGCCTTCCTGCCAGAGAAACTCGGCGGTCCGCAGGAAGAGCCTGGTCCGCATTTCCCACCGGACGACGTTGGCCCACTGGTTGATCAGCAGGGGAAGGTCACGATACGACTCGATCCAGCGCGAGAATGCCTCGCCGATGATCGTCTCGGACGTCGGCCGGACCACCAGCGGCTCATCGAGTTCACCCGCGGGCACGAGTCCACCGTCCGGTCCGGCTTCGAGCCGATGGTGCGTGACGACGGCGCACTCCTTGGCGAACCCCTCAACGTGTTCTGCCTCCTTCTCCAGGAACCGCTTGGGAATGAAGAGGGGAAAGTACGCATTGCGATGTCCGGTGTCCTTGAACATCCCGTCCAGGACCCGCTGGCACTGTTCCCACAGTGCGCAGCCCCAGGGCTTGATGATCATGCAACCGCGGACGGGCGATGCTTCCGCGAGATCGGCGGCCTTGACGACCTGCTGATACCACTCGGGATAGTTCTCGCTGCGAACGGGCGTAATGGCGGTCTTCACCTTGGCTGACATGGGGGGAAGTATACGGGTTCCCATGAAAACGAGGCTGCCCGACCGTCCTCCTATAATCACCGGTCCATGTACGACTCCACCGCTGAGCAACCGACTGGCCTGCATGCCGCCCGGACCATCGCCGGGGACATCAAGATCGCCCACAGCGTCTTCGCCCTCCCGTTCGCCCTGCTGGCCGCCTTCATGGCCGGAGGATCCGAGGTGGGCGGGATCCAGTGGGGCCCGTTCCTGATCGCCCTGCTGCTGGTGGCCGTCGCCATGATCTGTGCGAGGACGGTCGCGATGCTGGCGAATCGCCTCTTCGACCGCCATATCGATGCGTTGAATCCCCGAACCGCCGGCCGGGCGCTTCCCAGTGGACGTCTGGGGACCGAGCAGGCCCTCGGATCGATCGCCATCGCAAGCGTGGTGTTTCTCCTGACGTGCCTGGGCTTCCTCTGGCTGTCCGGCAACCCCTGGCCGATCATGCTGGGCGTACCGGTGCTGCTCTGGATCAGCCTGTACCCGCTCGCCAAACGGTTCACACCTCTGTGCCACGCCTGGTTGGGATCGTCCCTGGCGCTCAGTCCGCTTGCGGCCGCACTGGCCGTTGCCCCCGATTCGCTGGTTCAACTGCCTGCACTGTGGTGCCTGGCCGCCATGGTGCTGGCCTGGGTGACGGGCTTCGACATCCTGTACGCACTGCAGGACGTGGAGATCGATCGAACACAGGGCCTGCACAGCATGCCTTCGCGCTGGGGCGTCCGGCGTTCCATGTGGATCAGTCGCGGACTCCATCTCGGCGCCATCGGACTGCTCGTGCTGGCGTGGTGGATGACACCGGGGTTCCGATACGTGTTTCTCGGGGGCATCGTGGCCGCAACCGCCCTGCTCGTCTGGGAGCACGCGATCATCGCCCGGTACGGAACCGATCGGATCACGATGGCCTTCTTCACCCTGAACGGAATCGTGAGCTGCCTGCTGGGCCTGACCGGTGTGATCGACGTGCTCTCCGCGGGCTAGACGTCACCGGACTCCGGCTCCTCGTGCCGGTTCGACCAGAAGTAGATCTGCAGCGACAGCACCGCGAAGATGGAGACCAGGACGGCCAGCTGGAACAGCCCCAGACCGCATCCGACTCCAACCGCGGCCGCAACCCAGATGCACGACGCGGTGGTCACTCCGTGCACGCGTCCGCGGGCCTGGATGATCGTGCCGGCACCGATGAAACCAATGCCCCCGACGATGCCCGCGATGACACGACTGGTGTCCAGACGAAGCGTGGATTCGATCCCACCCTGCTGTTCCGCGGCGTAGATCCCCTCCATCGCACCGATGCCCGCCAACGTGAACGCCGCGGAACCGAGGCTCACCATCATCATGGTGCGGAGACCGGCGACCTTGCCCTTGGATCGCCGTTCCCAACCGATCACCGCCCCGAGGAAGATGGCCAGAAACAGCCGAAGCACCATGTCCCAGAAGGAGAGTTCCATCGGTGAAGTATGGCGCCGAACTCAGCGTGGGGTCGGAAGCGTGCTGCGGAATCTGCGACTTGCGAAGACCGACAGCGGCAGAAACCGACTTCCGGCCACCAGCACCCTGTAGAAGAGGCCCGGGATGCAGACGGCACGATTGCGGGAAACGGCCCGGTCCGCGTCCCGGACCACCCGGTCGACGTCCAGCAGCATGAACCGGGGCAGCCGGAAGACCTTCTCCTCCACCCCGATGTTGCGGAAGAACTCGGTGCGGGTGTAGCCGGGACACAATGCCGTCATGTGCACGCCGGTGTCGTGCAACGAGGCGTGCATCGATCGGGAGAATGCAAGCACGAACGCCTTCGCCGGTCCGTAGAGGCTGCTGGGCGTCAGGTGCAGGAAGGATGCCACGGAAGCCACGTTGACCACCCGCCCCCAACCGCGTTCGATCATGCCGGGCATGAAGGCATGCGAGAGCTCGACCACTCCTTCCAGCAGGATGTCGAGGAAGGCATCGTGCCGGCTCCAGGGTGCCTCGAGAAAGTCCTGATCCAGTGCGTAGCCCGCGTTGCTGACGAGGTAGTCGATCGACAGATCCCGATCGGTGACGGCCCCGATCAGGTCCCGCGCTCCTTCCGGCCGCGCGATGTCCATGGGAAGTTCCAGCACGTCGACACCGTGCTGCGAGCGGAGCGTCTGGGCGAGCATGGCCAGCCGGTCGGCCCGTCGGGCCGTGACGACCAGATCGAACCCCCGGGACGCAAGCAGCCGGGCGTACGCCTCGCCGATGCCCGACGATGCACCCGTGATCAACGCTCGGCGACTCGGTTCGGACATTCGCCCGCCTTTACTGGGAGAAGATCACCGTGGAATAGGGGCCGATGTTGATCTCGGCGGAATAGCCCATGCCGTCCCAGGGGACAGCCTCGGCGTTCAGATCCACCGTCCCCCAGTTCGAGAACGAACCGTCGTAGGACGCGGCATCGCTGTTGAACCGGACGTACCAGGTACCGCCCTGCGGCAGTCCGATGCGGTAGCCGGTGCGACCGGATACGCCGAAGTTCGCCGCGACCACGACGTCGTCACCCGCTCCTCCGTTGGCGAATCGATGCCAGGCCACGATCTTGTCGGTGTTGTTCTGATGGAAGAAGTTCGTACCGCCTCCCCGCAGCCCCTCGGTGTTGCCCCAGAAATTTCGACGCAGGGAGATGAGATCCTTGTACATCTGCACGATGCCGGAATAGGTGCCGGCCCGCGACCAGTCGAGCGAGATCCAGTCGTCCCAGGCTCCGTCCTCGAGGAACTCCTGACCCATGAAGAGCATGGGGACCCCGGGGGAGGTGAACATGACCGCCGCACCGAGCGTCGAGCGCTTCTTCGCGTACCAGCTGTCGGCACAACCGGGACAGATGTCCTCCACGAGTCGCTGCTTGCCGTTGCCGGCCGCGACCTCGTCGTGCGATTCGGTGAAGATGATCCGCTTGAAGGCATCCCCGCTGTACTGATAGGTGACGCAGGACCGGACCGTGTCCATGTCACGCTCTGCGTCGGACCCTGCGGTCAGCACGCTCCGCAGCGGATGCACGAAGGCCGCATCCCACTGGGCGTCGAAGCCCGCCCCGCCGGCACCGGTGCCGTTCGTGATCTCCTGGTTGAGGTCCATGTCCTCGGACGTCGAGAACTTCCAGGGCTGGGTGGCGTCGATCTCGTTGTTGATCCACTGCAGCAGCCCCCATCCCTCGGGAATCGACTCCCCGTCGTCGGTGCGATGGATCCACTTGGTGGCATCGACCCGGATGCCGTCCATCTGGTATTCCTGCAGCCAGTACAGCACGTTGTCGCGGATGTACTGCCGGACCTCGCCGCGTCCGTAGTCCGGACGCGGCCCCCAGGGCGTCTGCGCCCGGGAGTCCTGGTAGAAGTAGATGCCGCCGTTGCCGTCGGTGTTCCACCCGTCGAACTGCCAGAGATCGAGATCGGACGGACCGAGATGGTTGTAGACCACATCGGCCAGCACGGCGATGCCGCGGGCGTGGGCCTGTTCGACGAACCACTTGAAGTCGCCGGGCGTGCCGTAGTGGCTTTCGACGGCGAAGGGATACGAGGGGTTGTAGCCCCATGAGACATCGCCGGGAAACTCCACGAAGGGCATGAGTTCGATCGCATTGATGCCCAGGTCGGCCAGGTAGTCCAGGCGAGCCGTGACTTCCTGGATGTTGCCCGGTGCGTAGGACCCGAAGCTCCCGATGTGCAGTTCGTAGATCACCAGATCATTGAACGACGGCATGAAGAAGGTGTCCCCGGACCAGGGATAGTTTCCGGAATCGTAGATGATCGAGTTGCCCGTCGAGTTGGTGACGCGCCTGGCGTAGGGATCGTTTCGCCAGTACCAGTTGTCGCCGTTGCGGATGACGAACTTGTACTGGTCGCCGGGCATGGCGCCCGGAACGTCGGACGACCAGAATCCGTTTCCTTCGCTCCAGAGCTGGTGGGCCAGGAAGTCCCAGCCGTTGAAGTTCCCCGCGACGGTGACTTCGTTGGCGTTGGGCGCCCAGACCCGGAACTGGGTGCCGTCGTCGCGGACGCAACCGGCCCCGAGAAAGGCGTCGACCATCGCGCCGCCGAGATCCATGTTCCGACCCCACGGGTTGTCTCCGGTCCCCCCGTCGCCGGCATCGATCAGCACCATGAACTGGGACCAGTCCTCGACCGAAAGATCACCGTCGGCCTCGATCATCACGAAGAGGTTCGACGCGTCGTTGGACACCTCGACCCGGACGATGTCCAGACAGCCGTCCGCGAACACATCCCCCACCGTGTCGTCGTAGACCAGTCCGGTGCCGCCTTCGGTCGTGATCGTGTAGGAAAGGAACGGACCGGCAACCGACTGCACGTACCACCAGGGCGTGGCCTGTTGCGGATTGCTCAGGTGGTCGACCCCCGGATCACCGTCCCCGGGGCCGGTCGACGCCACGTCGAAGAGGATGGAATCCCCCGCGTCCACACCGATTCGTTCCAGTGGGATGGTCACCCGGATGATGCCTGAATAGGCATCGATCAGATTCGGATCCCAGCCGTCGTACTGCTGCCACCCTCCCGCGCACGATCCCCATTCCTGGATCACCTGCAGCAGGTCGCTGACATTGACGGTGCCGTCCGAGTTCAGATCCGGTTCCGAACCACCCCAGCCCGCGATGACCGCAAGCAGGTCACCGACGTCCACGGCGCCCGATCCGTCGATGTCCGAACCGCAGGCGGCGTTCTCGTAGGACCACTGCTGCGTCCAGCCCGGCGAGGGGTCGAAGTACGGAACCGCACCCATGCCTCCTCCCCAGGACTGGGCGGAGGCCTGACCGCCGAGACAGACAAGGGCGAGAACCGTCGGAATGCGAATCGACATCTGCATGCAGTACTCCATCATGGCGATCGGAATCGACCGAATACCACCCCCCAACAGAGTATACGAGACCCGCTGTTACTCGATGCAGCCCCAGTCACCGATGACCTGCAGGAGGTCGGCGACGTCGACCCGACCGTCGCCGGTGATGTCGCTGGCGCACTGCACCGGTGGCAGACAGGGGTCGGCATCCTCGCAGCTGGTGCCGTCACCGCCGTATTCACCACCGTAGAAGGCGCAGACGTCGGACGGGACGGTCAGGCATGCGACGGAGTCGCCCGACGTCACGCAGCAGGTTCCCAGCACGGTCACGCACGGCTTGGCCGATGCCCCGCTCTCGAAGAACTGATTCCCGGGCAGGGCGTTGAAGTCGACGGAACGCGGATCGCCCAGATTGTCGCCTCCGTAGATGCCGGCGAGCACCTGGTTGGAGATGAAGTCGTGGCCGGCGGCGTTGATCATCGCCGACACGCTGGCGGAGGTGACCTGAATCCCCTCTCCGTCCCAGTCGAACAGATAGAGCGGAATCGCGATCTCCACACCGGTCTCACCCGTCAGGTCGCCCTCGGCTCCACAGTCGATGCCCGTACCTCCGGAAACACCGCCGATGTTCGAGTTGTCGACCGCAATGGACAGCCCCTTGGCGGAGATCAGAGCCCCGTCGGCTCCCGCGGCACCGGATCCGAGGAACCCGCCGTATCCGCCCCCGTCGGTCCGGAGTTCCGCGTAGTTCGCGAAGAACTCCATTGCGCCGTCGGCATCGACGCCGCAGGTGATGGTGATCCACATATCGGCCTCGAAGCCCACGTCGAAGGTCAGGCCGTTGCCGCTTCCGTCGTCACCCATCCGGTTCAGACCGCCGAAGTCGACGTCGGAGTTGTCGCCGCGGAGACGGTTCTGCCCGCCTTCACGGCAGTCGATGAAGACTTCCAACTTGTTGAAGTTGGTCTCGAGGTTCCCCCCGAGGAAGAGGTAGAGGTTGCCGTTGGCGACGGTTGCGCTGCCGAAGTTGAGTTCGGAGCCGATCGCCAGTCCGGGATCGGGATTGTCGTTGTTTCCGAAGTTGGTCGACGTGTTCTGGATGGTGCCGGCAAGCGTGTTCTCGTACTGACCGTCGGTGACCTGGCTCATTGCCGATGCGCAGAGAACCGTGGTGGCGGTGCACGCCAGTGCAAAAGTCTTCATCTGATCCCTCTCCATGTGTTTCTTCCTGGCTTCACGGGACTTGCCGTCCCATTTCATTGACCATTCATCCTAGAGCAAGAACGGTTGTCAATGAAGCAAAAAGAGAACAGATCGGAGCCCAAATCATTCCTGAGGGACCGGTAAACAGTGTTTTCAGCGAGCCAGAGAGCCCATGGGATCCCAGGCCGGCAGCACGATCGGATCGGTGTCCAGAGCCGCCTGCAGTTCCTCGGGAAGATCGGATCGCCGGGCCGCGATCTCGAACATGTGCTCGTTGAACCAGGAGTCGTTCATGACCTGGAATCCCTTGCGGCCGACCTTCTCGTCACCCCAGGAGTTCTCCACCCGCCATCGTCGCGGGGCTCCGTCGACGACGTCGACACCCGTGAAGAGCATGGCATGGGTCATGAGGGTTTCGTGGTAGTCGAGACGACCGCCCTTGTCGAGATCGAACGGCACGTCGTAGAGGTTCTCGAGGTCGTACAGCTTCGCATCCCAGATGCCGATGTCCCGTCGGAACATCTTGCCCACATCGCATCCGAACCAGACCGGCTCTCCACGCTCCAGCACGGTTCGCGTGATGTCCTTCATGACCTCGATCTCGACATTGAGATAGAGCACCGGCTCGCCGCCGACCACGTTTCCGAGATGTTCGACGGTGTAGGTTCGACCGTAGGGGCTCGACTCCCTCGCATCGTGCACGATGCAGACGAAGTCGTCCAGGGGCAGATCGACGTAGGTCTCGACGAACTGCTGGGGCGTCATGCGTCCCGCCCGGTGGAACTTCTTGTCCTTGTCGTTCCACTGCCAGTCGAAGTCCGAGGGTGGAGTCCCCAGATGGATGCACAGGACCCGCCAGATGTGCTCGAGCAGCCCGTCCTTCAGGGACCGGATCGCCTCGGGGCCATCACCGCGTTCGTGGGCGGACCGGAGGTGCCGGGCCCCCTGACGGAGCATGCCGCAGAGGATGACGTTCATCCGGCGGGTGCAGGACGAACTCTGCGTCTCGGGCATGGCGGATTTGGGCACCAGACCGTGCTTGCGGACGATGTTCATGAACATGTTCCACTGTCCGCCGTCATCGAGGGGCCGGTCCAGCAGGAACGAGACGGCCCGATCGTCGATCGGACGGTCGCACGTCGTGATGATCGCCTCGTAGAAGTAGTTGGCCCGCTCGAACTTGTCCCAGAAGAGGGTGTAGTTCTGACTGAACTCGAACTCCTTGAGGTTCATCTTCTTCATCGCCCCGGGCCGCATGAGGTTCAGGGCGGCGAACATCCAGCAGCGACCCGACTGCCGCTGGTTGGTGACCTTCCAGTCGTCGAGCAGCGTCGAGAAGGTGTAGTCCAGGCCCGCCACGATCGACCGATCCATCGCGACGTCGTCGACGGTCGTCTGGCTGACGGCGTTCTGGGCGAGCTTCCACTTCGGATTCGCCTCGAATCCACTGCGGAGTTCACTGATCCGGCCGTCGTCCAGGGTGCCGGTGGTCGGGTTCGATTCGGTCGACATGGTCGTCATGGCTGGGTTCTCCAATAGTGCCGAGGCACCATCATAGTCAACGCCCGATGGGACGCAGGCGACAAAAAGAAGACCCGCAACGCGAGTTGCGGGCCCTCCCTTTCGGGTCGTGCCGGAAAGTTGTCGTCGTGGCGAAGGATTACTCGTCCTCCTTCACCTCGTATTCGGCGTCGATGACGTCGTCGTCGGCACCGGCCGTCGACTCGCCGCCATCGGCGGCTGCGTCACCGGCGGGTGCGTCCGCCGCCGAAGCCTCGTAGACGGCCTTT
>CAJWBW010000040.1:0-9220 GCA_913020415.1 uncultured Phycisphaerae bacterium
AGATCCGTCGCCTCCAGCGGACTCGATCTGGCGATCTCGGTGATGCAGACCGAATCCGCATGGCGGACCGCACACGTCGACGGTGTCCTGTTCGACGCGATGCCCATGGGCAACGGAACCATCGATCTGGTGTTGGTCGATCCCACCACGAACCAGCCGCCCGCCGCCGACTGCATGGAGGTTCATGTCATCGCCACCGCCACCGTGGGATCGATCTCGCAGAGCGTGGCCGCCTATGTTTCGCTGCTGAAGGACACCGGCAGCGATGGCATCCAGACGGATGTCTCCGGGTTCGCACTCTTCTCGCTGTCCACGATCGAACTCAACGACCGGGCCACCATCGCGAGATGGAACGAGGCACCTGCGAGCGCCCTGGGCCGCCGACTCGCGATGGGAACCGCCTCCGACCGGTCACGAAGCATCAGCATCGACGACGACGCCGCCGCGATCGACGCGACCGTCTACCACAGTGCATCGCATTCCCCCGCCCTGCTGGTGAACGACACCGGCTTCAACATCGATTCCGTGGAACTCCCCTGGGCCATGTCCCTGGCTGGAACTCGGGAATCGCTCCCACCGGCAGCGTCTTCCCGGATGTCCACTCGGCGTCGATTCTCGGCTCGTTCCGCTCCCGCGGATGGATTGCGGATCGCACCGGGAGCCAGACTGCACGTCACCGAATCGGCTCCGCTGCGAATCGACGGCGATCTGCACCTGAGCGAGGGGGCGACGCTGGTCATCGAAGGTGCTGCACGCATCGAAGTCGGTGGACACCTGACCATGGATGGTGCCGCCATCGATCTGCTTCCGGGATCCACCCTGCACATGGTGGTCGAGAAAGGCGCTGTCATGGACGATGCCTCGATCGGCGGATCGAACCGGTGGATCAGCCCGGATCGGATCATGCTTTCAAGCGGCAGCGACGGCGACACGGCGCATCCGTGGCTGATCCGCGGATCCTCGAGCATCACGGGATGCGTCGAGGGACGCGGGGTCGATCTCGTTCTGGAGGACGAATCCGTCATCAAGGGACGAATCGCGGCGAACAGCATCTCACTGAACGATTCCACATGCGTGCTGTACGACCACGGACTCGACGATGGGTTGAGTCTTCCTCGAGCGGGCAGGCTCGTTCGCGACGTGCTGTCGGCCCGCCAGCGACGTCAACTCGCCAAACGGCTTCCGAACGCCTTCGTCGAGGAACTGCTCGATCTTGGACGATCACGCATCCACGAAACCAGACGTTCGCAGCGTCGAACCGGACGTCAGCAGCGAAGGCGTGCCAGACATTGGAGTTCCCGACCGACACCTCGTCCGATTCCTATCGAATGCCGGCTGCTGACCCACGGATTCGACACCCTCGGATTCGAATCCATGGTCAGCATGCAGGAGGCGACGCCATGAGACGTGGAGTAGGAATGATCGAACTCATGATGGTGCTGGGCATCCTGGCACTGGCGACCATGCTGGTGGTGCCATCGTGGGGATCCGACGCGTCGTTGCGGACCGATGCGGCGGCCAGACTGCTACGCAGCGACATCGAATACGCCCAGGTCCATTCCATCGCCAACCCCGATGCCACCATCGGCGTGGTGCTCGCTTCGGACGGCAGCGGCTACTGGCTGGCACGAAGCGAATCGCCCCGAATTCCGATCGTTCGCGAAGACTCCGAAGAGCCCTACCGGGTGACGTTCGGTGAGGGGCGTGCCTCGTTCGCAGCCGGCGTGTCCGCACGCGTCGAGCGTCTGCAGGACGGAATGCTGCTCTTCGACGCGCTGGGAGGACTGGCCAACCCGGCCGCGGATCCGGCCTACCTGCTGTCATGCAATGAGGAACATGTACGGATGACGGTGCGAGCCGGAACCGGATTCGTGCGAATCCATCGCTGAATCAGCCGCAGGTCCCCCAGGCTCCGATCAACTCGAGCAGATCGTCAACGCCGACGATTCCGTCGAGATTGAGATCGGTTGCACAGGCGGGGCACAGACCCCAATCGCCGATGAGAGCAAGCAGATCGTCGACGCCGACGACCCCGCTGCCGTCGATGTCCGCCGCGCAACTGGTTCCGATCACTTCCACATCGAACTGTCCGAGTATGGAGACTTCCTCGAGGTCCACGGTCACGTTGCCGAAGGGAAATCCGATGTTGTAGGTGGCGGTCCCCAGCACGACATTCGTCATGTCATAGGTGGCACGGCCCTGCTCGTCGACCTGCAACTGGACATCGAACGCGATCGTCACGGGCTCCGGTGCCGCCGGTTCCCGCACGCTGCTGCCACCGAAGTCGATCGGACAGGGGCCATCGGCACTGGCCTGCTGCACCGCATCGCCGCCCAGCTGATCCGTCACGTCGATGGGACCGAATTCGATGCCGATGTACGACACCACGACCCCGATCGATTCAATCTCGAATCGGACGTCGTAGGTCTGACCGTCGGTGCGGACTCCGTCCGGACTGGTCCAGCTGATCGGCTGGCCGGTCGTCGAGAAGTCGACCGACCAGGAACCGACGTCCGCGCCGGCGGACGCCGCCGCCGAAACGAAGCAGGAAGCCAACAATCCAGCCGAAATCCTCATGGACAACCTCCCCTGATGAAGACCAGTGTAATGACTGGCAAAGAGGGATCAAGGGTTTCCTTGCCGGTGGGCAGCCCGGTCGGGATCGGTCCGCGGGGCGGGAACACCCTCAGTCCGTGCCGTGGGCACGCCGGCGGGCCTTCGCCATGGCACGACGCTTCGATTGGGGAGGGATCACCTTCTTCGCCAGACCGAGCTTTTCAAGCAGCTTGATCTCGTAGTAGGTGATGTCGAACTCCCACCACCGATGCTGGTTGCTGGCACTCGCAGGGTCGTGATGATGATTGTTGTGCCATCCCTCACCGACAGTCAGCAGGGCGACCAGCCAGTTGTTGGTGCTGTGATCGTCGGTATCGTGATTCTTGTAGCCGAACAGATGCGACAGTGAGTTCACGGACCAGGTGATGTGCCAGACGACAACCGTACGCACGATCGCTCCCCAGACGAAGATGCTGAATCCGAACTGCAGTGCGCCGGCAGCCGTACCGTCGATGACCCATCCGAGGCCGTAGCCGACCGCGAAGTACAACGCGGCGTGGGCGACGTAGATCCAGACCCAGAGATAGCTCTTCTCCAGTTTCATGTAGAAGGGGTCCTTGAGGATGTCACTGGCGTACTTCCGGTAGGTGTCGATGTTGTGGGTCCGCTTGTTTTCGACCAGTAGCCAGCCGATGTGGCCCCAGAGGAAGTTCACCAGCGGGCTGTGGGGATCCTCGTGCTCATCGGCATGCAGATGGTGATAGCGATGGGTTGCCACCCACTTGGCCGGCGTATCCTCGAGGCAGCACAGCGCCATGACGGTGAATCCATGCTCCAACCACTTCGGAAGCACACAGCTGCGATGCGTGAGCACCCGGTGGTAGAGCAGGTTGATGGCCTGGCCGAAGACGTGCACTCCGATGACCATGACCACCAGACCGGTCCAACTGAATGCCCACGGCAGGATGGCCAACAAGGCGAGCAGATGCACACCGATGATCGAGATGGCGTAGGGCCAGTTGATGCTGCCCTTGATGACCGCATCCGGCAGCGGCAGCACCGGCTTGGTCCCGGGCGCCTCGACGGGCACCGGAATCGGGACCGGGGAGGAGACCGGTCCACTGGCCACCGTGGCGGAAGACACCTTTGGCATCTCGGCCACCGGAGAATCGGTTGGAGGAGGACTGGTCAAGCGGACTCCCATCCTTGGTCCACATGGCAGACCGCAGAGCGGGCAGATGCGATCCGTCACTGAGTACACTTTAGCAGAATAGGCTCCGCATGGCCCCCGGGATCATTTCAGTCCGTATTCCTTCAACTTCCGGTAGAGCGTCCGCTCGCCGATTCCGAGCATTTCGGCGGCCTGCTCCCGATTGCCGCCCGTCATCTGGAGGGTCTGTCGGATGGCTTCCTTCTCCAGCCGATCGAGCCCGACCCCGGCCAGACTGCCCAGATGCAGATGCTCATCCTGATCGCTCATGCGGATCTCATCGGGCACGTCCGCGGCCTCGATCGTCGGTCCGGTGCTCATGACGACCATCTTCTGGACGATGTTGAAGAGCTGGCGGACGTTTCCCGGCCAGTTGTAGGCGACAAGCCGGAGCATGGCCGGCTCACTGAACGTGGGAGCCGCCCGTTCCAGTTCCGCGGCAAACCGTCCGGCCGCATGATTGACCAGCAGCGGAATGTCCTCGCGACGCTCGCGCAAGGGCGGGATGTGGATCTCGGCCCCGTTGATGCGGAAGTAGAGATCCTCGCGAAACCGCTCGTCGTCGATGAAATGCTTGAGATCACGATTGGTGGCGCTGATGAAACGAACGTCCGTGGATCGTTCCGTATTGGTGCCCAGCCGGGTCACGTCCCCCGTCTCCAGCACACGAAGAAGCTTCGCCTGCATGGTCATGGGCATGTCACCGATTTCGTCAAGGAACAAGGTGCCCTTGTCGGCATATTCGAAGACGCCCTCGCGATCCTTTTCCGCTCCGGTGAACGCTCCCTTCACGTGGCCGAACAGCTGATCCTCCAGCAGCGATTCGCTCTGCCCGGCGCAATTGAAGGTCACATAGCGGTGATCCGACCGTTTCGACTGGTTGTGGATCGCCCGGGCGATCAGCTCCTTGCCGGTTCCGGACTCCCCCGTGATCAGTATGGGAATCGTGCTCGGGGCCACCTGTCGGATGACCTGCACGACCTTTCGGATGCCGGACGATTCTCCGATGATCCCTTCGAATCCGAAGGCGGAATCGACCTTTCCACGCAGCTGGGTGTTGTGATGCCGCAGATGGACCGTCTCGCAGGCCCGATTCACGAGATTGCGGAAGACCTCCAGATCCAGCGGCTTCTCGATGAAGTCGTAGGCTCCTCCCTGGAGAGCCGCCTTGGCCGTTGCAACCTCTCCGTGCGCCGTGACCATGATGGTCTCGGCGTCGGGCTGGTGCTCTCTGGCCATTGCCAGGACATCCAGCCCGGAGGTGTCCGACTCCATGCAGAGATCGGTCACGATGACATCGAAGTTGCCGAATCGAAGCTCCTCCTCCGCGGCGGTCGCTCCGTCGACGATGGTGCAGACGTGGCCGACCCGCCGCAGGGCTTCGGCCATGACCTCGGCGTGATCCACCTCGTCATCGACGAGAAGAACCTGGGCGTGAAGTTCGTGCGGGGCATCCGACATCGCTGGACAGTGTACCCGCCCCACCGGCACCTCTGAAATGTCCAGTAATGCCGCAACGGACGGCGATAGAATGTAGAGATGACCGACTCCGCTCCAACGAACCACGGCATGGCTGAAACGTGCCAGGGATCACCGCGGCCGAGCGATCCACTTCAGGGGGTGCGGAGGGTCGATTTCGTGGGCATCGGCGGATGCGGCATGTCCGGACTGGCCAGAATGCTCCAATCCATGGGCATTCAGGCCACCGGATCCGATCCGGTCTCCTCCCCGATCACCGAATCGCTTCTGGCCTCCGGAATTCCGGTGCGAACCAACCAGGACGGGACCGAAGTACCCGACGACATCGATCTGATGGTCATCTCTGCCGCCATTGCGCCGGATCATCCGGAGGTGCTGGCGGCCGAGCAGCGTGGTGTGCGCATCAAGACCTACGCCGAAGGCCTCGGAATGGTGCAGCACGGCCGCACCGCACTCTGCATCGCCGGGACGCACGGCAAGAGCACCACCGCGGCCATGCTCTGCCACATCCTGATCACTTGTGGGTTCGATCCGGGATTCATCATCGGTGCCAACTGCGATCAGATCGGAGGCGGCAGCCGCATCGGGGCCTCCCGGATTCCCCAAGGAGGACCGCTGGCCGGTGACCCGGGCATCCTGGTCAGCGAAGCGTGCGAGTTCAATCGATCCTTCCACAACCACCGACCGACCGTCGCCCTGATCAACAACATCGAAGAGGATCACCTCGACATCTACGGTTCCCTCGAGAGCATCATCGAGGCGTTTCGCGACTTTGCGTTGATGATCCCACCCGCGGAGGAGGGCGGCAGCCTGCTCATCTCCCACGACGAAGCCCATCGCCATCAGATCACCCCCCCCCTGCAATGCCACGTCGCCACCTTTGGATTCCATCCCGAAGCGGACTACCAGGTCGTGTGGGACCAGGCGGTGCGACGAACCGGAATCCTCCGGGACGGCATGTGGACCATCCAATGGACCAACCCCATGGCCGGGGCGCACAATGCACTCAATGCGGCGGCCGCGGTCATCCTCGCCCATCAGTTGGGAGCCGAGTGGGAGGAGGCGGCGGAGGCCATGGCCGCGTTCGGCGGGCTCGACCGCCGAACCCAGCGACTGGGCGACCGCGGCGTGGAAGGGGGCGTCGTGACGGTGTACGACGACTACGGTCATCACCCCACGGAGATCGAACGCACCCTGAAAGCGCTGCGGGCTGAAGAACAGCCGGATCGACTGATCTGCGTCTTCCAGCCCCATCAGCACAGCAGAACACGATTTCTCCTCGAGCAGTTCGCCGAAAGCTTTGCCCAGGCCGATCAGGTGATCGTGCCTCCGATCTACTTCGTACGCGATTCGGAAGCCGAAAAGCAGCGGGTCAGCGCCGTCGATCTCGTACGACGACTGCAGGACCGCGGGACCGAGGCCAGGCATGTGGAATCATTTGCGGGCATCGTGGACCTCCTGGAGGAGGATCTGGCCGCAGGCGACCTGTTGGTCATCATGGGGGCCGGCCCGGTCTGGACCATTGCCCGGGACTACCTGGAACGTTCCCCGTCATGACACGTCCGCCGCGATGGGAACTGTTCGGCGACCTCAACGTCACCGCCACGCCCGACGCCCCGATCGGGGCCATGACCTGGTTCGGCATCGGGGGCCGGGCCGATCTGCTGATCCGACCCCACGACGAGGAGTCTCTGGCGAAGCTGGTGAGACGATGCTCCGAGACGGGTGTTCCCATCCGGATCCTCGGCAAGGGTGCCAACCTGCTCGTCGACGACGATGGCGTGGACGGCGTCGTGCTGCTCCTGAGCGACAGGATCTTCTGCACCCATCGGTTCAACCGTCGGGGCGAGATCGAACGACTGCACGCCGGAGCGGGCGCCGACATCTTCACCACCGTCAACGAAGTGTGTCGGCAGGGACTGACGGGCATGGAACAGATGACGGGCATTCCTGGTTCCATCGGCGGCGCCATCCGCATGAATGCCGGGGGCAGCTACGGATCCATCGCCGACTGCCTTGAAACCGTCCAGTGCTGCACGATGGACGGCGAACTGCTTTCGTACCATCGATCCGATCTGGAGTTCACCTATCGGCAGTCGAACCTCCCGGACTGCATCGTGCTCTCGGCGACCTTCAACCTGGAGCCCAGCGATCCGGTCTCCGTCCGGAAGACCGTGCTTGAGATCATGGCCGCCAAGAGAGCTTCGCAGCCGATGGCGGACAAGTCGGCGGGCTGCTCCTTCCGCAATCCCGTCGGCGCCGAAGGTGTCCGGGTTCCGGCCGGACGTCTGATCGACACCGCCGGGCTCAAGGGGCTCACGGAGGGAGGTGCCACCGTGAGCACACAGCATGCGAACTTCATCACCACCACTCCCCATGCGACGGCCCAGCACGTCCGGCGACTCATGACCGAGATCCGCAAGCGAGTCCTCGACCACCACGGCATTCAACTCGTACCGGAGGTGGTGGTCTGGGAACGAACGGGAGCCCATGCGGAATGACGACGAACGCACCACTGCGGGTGACGGTGCTCATGGGCGGCCCCGACCAGGAGCACGCGGTCAGTCTCGCGTCCGGGGAGGCGGTGACGGCCGCGTTGCGACGGACCGAACGATTCGTCGTCGAAGCCATGGTGATCGACAAGCCGGACGCCTCCGAACTGGCACAACATCGGGCCGACGTCTTCTTTCCCGTCCTACACGGACCGTGGGGCGAAGGAGGCGGAATCCAGCGGGAACTGGAGCAGATCGGTGTGCCGTTCGTGGGCTCGGGCAGCGATGCGGCGGGGATCGCCATGGACAAGATCCGTACCAAGGATGTGGCCGTGGATCTCGGCATTCCGACTCCGTCCTGGCAGGTCCTGGATGGCAGCACCACGCGCACGCTCCCTCCCCCGCTGGTCCTGAAGCCGCCTGCAGAGGGGTCGAGCATCGATCTTTGGATCCACCGTGACGACACCGGACTCGATGCTCGGATCAGTTCGATGCTCGGACGCTACGACCGGATGCTGGCCGAATCATGCATCACCGGACGCGAACTCACCGTCGGCGTGGTCGGAACCTCTGCCCTGCCGCTGGTCGAGATCATTCCCGCCGGGGGGATCTACGACTACGAGGCCAAGTACAACCGCGACGACACCCGGTACGTGATCGAACCCGATCTGCCTCCACGTCTGGCGGACACCTGCCGGCATCACGCCTTGGCTCTCGGAAGATCCCTCGGGTGCAGGGACCTCTATCGCGTGGACTTCATCGCCGATGATGAGATTCCATGGATGCTGGAGGTGAATACCATGCCCGGATTCACCGATCATTCGCTCCTGCCCATGGCGGCCGCAGCCGCCGGACAGCCCATGGAGCACCTCTGCCGCGAACTCGTGCTCAGGGCGCACGCCCGCGGGCAGGAGGCCCGCTCCTGACACCGATTGGCCATCCCACGTCCGCGGAATGAAGGAAAGAGCCCTTCTTGGCCGATGCCAGAACTACCCTCCGAGGACGGCTGCACATGCAATCAGTGATCGACCGCATTTCATACGTGCTTCAGGCCATGGCCGGCCGATTCAGCCACCGGTCCATGACCTCGTGGTTCGGCGTCCTGGTCGTCGGGTGCGCGCTCGTCGTGATCCTGATGCTGGCCAGGAATCCCCTCCGGGCCACCGCACACCCTCCGGTCGAATCGGTCACCATCCGCTTCGTCGATGCACCAACCTGGATCGGCGATTCGCTCCATCAGCACCTGACCGACATCGTCGCCCCCTGGCTCCTGAATACCCCGCTCGATCGGACCGCATTGATCAACGCGAGGGAGGCGCTGATCGCATCGGGCTGCTTCGCCGAAGTGCGCCAGGTTCGCCGGGCCGGAGACCAGGTGGTCGAAATCGAGGGACGATTCCTGAGGCCGTCCGCTCGGGTGCTTGACAACGGCAGCAGCCTGCTTGTGGACCGCGAAGGATTCGTGCTGCCGGGGGGCTACCGC
>CAJWBW010000041.1:0-9116 GCA_913020415.1 uncultured Phycisphaerae bacterium
CGTCACGTCGATGTTCACCATCTTGATGGCGACGTCGCGGTCGATGAGATCGTCGTGGGCATTCAACACGAACCCCTGACCGCCCATGCCCAGCACGTCGGTGACGCTGTAGCGACCGATGTGGCGTCCGACCATGGCGTACGGATTCTGCTTCTCGCTCTGGGCGGCTCCGTAGGCGCGACTGTCGTCCACGTGGGCCGGGATCGCGGGCAAGACGGTGTCGGCGAGGGAATCGACCGCGGGACTGGCCACGATCGTCTCGGCGAGATTGAGTTCATCGTCGCTTTCGAAGAAGGCCAGCGAGAGCGCCTCGGCGCACCGGGGCGCGAGTTGTCGGACCATCTTGACGTGCGCCGAGCCGAATCCTCCGTCACGCTGGTTGAGGACCTGGGCCACGCCGATGCGCCGTCCATCCCCCGCGTGCAGCGGGAATGCGATCACGCTGCGGGTACGGAAGCCGGTCTGCAGGTCGATGTCCCGATTGAAGCGGTCGTCCCGGTAGGCGTCATCGACCCGGATGATGTCGTCGTCGGTCAGCGCCGCACCGGCCAGACCGCGGTCGGCGGGCATGCGGATCAGCAGCGATTCGTCGCTGCCGGCGACTTCGTCCCGATGGGCGACGGCGGTCAGCAGTTCGTTTCTCGGTTCGTCGAAGCGAAAGACGGTCGCCCGCTCCGCATGGAGCTTCTCCCGCAGGATGTCGCAGATGGTTCGCAGTTTGCGTGCCCCGCCGACCGCCTGCTGGAGTCTTCCGTCGACGCCGGGAAGATCCAGATCCTTCATCATCATCACCGTGGAATCCGGCTCGTCCTCCGCCATCGGCATGTTGCGCACGAGCAGGAGGGCCCGGATCCTCGCCAGCAGCACCGGCAGGTTGATGGGCTTGGTGACGTAGTCGTTGGTGCCGTGGCGGAAGGACTCGACAACCACCTCGGACTGATCGCGCGAGGATGCAACGATCACGGGAAGCACGGCGGCGAGATGGCGTCGGCGAATCTGCTTCAGCAGGCCGAAACTGTGTCCGTCGTCGAGATCCGTATCGAGAACGACCAGATCGAAGGAGTCGTCGTCGAGTCGTTCGATCGCCTCGGTCTGCCCCCGGGCCATGACCACGTCGAATCCCCGGTCCGACAGGAAATCGCCCAGGATGGTCCGACTGACTTCACCCGGGTCGATGATCAGAATTCGTCCGTGGTCCGGAGTGTCCTCTGCAACCGTGATGCTGTCGACCATGCAGGCATGCTAATCGACGGTGCACGACTCGTCCCCCCGCGTTGGCGTACCATTGATCAGGAGGTACATCCGTGCGACGCATCAGGGCGGCCGGTGGCTGGCCGGCAATCTTCTACACCCTCAAGCACGCCAGGGCCACGGGCGGTTTTCTCCGCATGTGGAAGGCGATGCGGACGCGCAATGCCTGCAAGACCTGTGCGTTGGGAATGGGCGGTCAGCACGGCGGGATGGTCAACGAATCCGGTCGCTTTCCCGAGGTCTGCAAGAAGTCCGTGCAGGCCATGGCGGCGGATCTCCAGGGGGCGGTGCCGACCCACTTCTTCGACGACGTCTCGATCCAGCGCATGCAGGAGATGACGCCCCGGGAACTGGAGGCTGCGGGACGACTGACCCGACCGGTGTGTCGCGGTCCCCTCGACAGCCACTACCGGGAGATCGGTTGGGACGATGCGATGGATCGGATCGCAAAGCGGCTCGGTGCGATCGCTCCCGACGAATCGTTCTTCTACTTCTCCGGCCGTTCGTCGAACGAAGCGGGGTTCCTGCTCCAGCTGATGGCACGATGCTGGGGAACCAACAACATCAACAACTGCTCCTACTACTGCCACCAGGCGTCGGGGGTGGGGCTCGCGTCCGTGACCGGTTCGGGCACCGCGACCGTCGTCCTCGACGATCTGCACGAATGCGATCTGGTGGTGCTGATCGGGGCCAACCCCTCCTCCAACCACCCGCGTCTCATGCGCTCGCTCGTGGAGGTGCGAAGACGGGGTGGCCGCGTGGTGGTCATCAACCCCCTGCGCGAATTGGGACTGGATCGGTTCAAGGTCCCTTCCGACGTGCGCAGCATGATTCGCGCCTCGCGGATCAACGATCTCTACGTCCAGGGTCACATCGGCGGCGACGGGTGGCTGCTGGCGGGCGTGATCCGGGCGCTGGTTCGACGCGGGGCGATCGACCGATCCTTCGTCGATCAGCACGCGGACGGATGGGATGCATTCGAGCGGACGATACGGGGACTCGATCCGGACGAGATCGTCCGTCGCAGTGGTGTGGACCCGTCGGTCATCGAGGAGCTGGCATCGCTCTGCGCGGACTCGGAGCGGTCGATCTTCTGCTGGGCCATGGGGATCACGCACCACGACCATGGCGTCGGGAACGTGCAGATGATCGCCAATCTCGCCATCGCCACCGGACAACTGGGACGTCCCGGATGCGGCCTGCTTCCGCTGCGCGGCCATTCGAACGTGCAGGGGATCGGATCCATGGGAGTCGTCCCGAAGCTGAAGGAGGCGTTCTTCCGCGAGCTCGAGCACGTCGCGAACGTTCCGATGCCCACGTCACCCGGCATGGACACGCTGGCCTGCATGGAGGCGGCGAGATCGGGGTCGGTGCGGTTCGCCCTCTGCCTCGGTGGCAACCTCTACGGATCGAATCCGGATTCCGCCTTCGCGGCCGAATCGTTCCGCTGCATCGATCAGGTCGTCCACCTGTCCACCACCCTCAACACTGGCCACGCCCACGGGTGCGGACGCGAAACGATCATCCTGCCGGTCCTTCCCCGCGACGAGGAGTCACAATCGACGACGCAGGAGTCGATGTTCAACTACGTGCGTCTCAGCGACGGAGGTCGCGCCCGTCATGAAGGACCTCGCAGCGAGGTCGAGGTCATCACCGATCTCGCGTCGAGAGTGCTCGGCGATGAGGGTGCGTTCGACTGGACGTCCCTGCGTTCGCACGAGGAGATCCGTGCCCTGATCGCGCGCGTGGTGCCCGGGTACGAGGCGATCTCCGGCATCGGAGAGAGCCGGGAGGAGTTTCAGATCGAGGGTCGGACGTTCCACACTCCCCGGTTCGCGACGGAAACGGGTCGTGCCTGCGTGCACGACGTCGCGCTGCCCCGGAGCGATGCACTGCGGGACGACGAGCTCCGCCTCATGACGATTCGAAGCGAAGGGCAGTTCAACACCGTCGTCTACGAGGAGGAGGACCTCTATCGGGGGCAGGATCGTCGCGACGTCATCCTGATGCACCAGGACGACATGGACCGGTTCGGACTCGCCCACGACGAACGGGTGGAGGTCTCGACCGAAACGGGATCGATGGTGGTGCACGTCCGGGCCATCGACATTCGGCCGGGCAACGCGGTGATGTACTACCCGGAGGCGAACGTGCTGATTCCCCGACGCGTGGATCCGGTCTCGAGGACCCCCGCGTTCAAGGGAATACCGGTTCGGGTCCGCAGTCGTTCAGCCGTCGGTTCGTGAACCGCACCACTCGGCCCACTCTTCGGGGGTGTTGATGTTGCGCAGCCGCCGGGCCGGCGGAGGCTCCACCCGAATCGCATCGACGTCCTGCAGCAGTCCCTGCAGGGAGCGGTCGTCCGACGCGAGACGTGCGGAGACGGTTGCGGACAGCCCGGACGCGATCAGCATCGGAAGGGAGTGTGGTGGATCTCCGGCCTGCTCCCGGAAGACCGCCAAGTCGTGGTCGGCATCCGCCAGACGACGGAGATCATCGGATGCCAGGGCGGGCATGTCGCAGGGCACCACCAGATAGCGGGTGCCGTGGCCGCTGGCCAGCAGGGCCTCAATGGCCGCCAGCGGGCCCTGTCCCGGAACTCGATCCTCCACGTGCGGTCGATCGGGCAGGATGTCCGGGGGTCCGCAGATCACGATCTGCGTGGTCACCCCCCGGCACGCATCGACCACCAGATCGATCAGTCGTCGACCGTCGGGACACCGGAGATCGTGCTTGGCCTGCCCCATTCGGCGTGATGTTCCACCGGTCAGGACGGCTGCGACGAGGGGTTCGGGATAGGAATGCATGCCGGCCAGAAGCTCCATGCAGGAAATCGGCGATGTCCGGTGGCTCCGGGAGACGATGAGTGTACTGTTCAAGAGGACGGGGCCGACGGCCCTGGAGTGCGGACGATGATTCGATGCATCCATGGTTCGATCTGCCATTCGCTCGTGGCCGGGCTCGTGCTGTCGTTGCCTTCGATTTCCACCGCTCAGGATTCGGTGCAGGAGGAACTCGTTCCCGTCGATGCCTTCGTCGAGGACGCCTCCGGACTCTCGACCAGTCTGCGTGAGGTCCAGTACGGGCTTCAGGTGCCGTACGGCTTCGAGCAGCTGATGCGGGAGGACACCCCGGCCGGTCGGTACGTTCGTCGGGCCGCCGGACTCTGGGCCGTGTTTCCACGTTCCGAGTATCTGCCGGCGGGCGGCGGCTACATCGCAACCTGGCCCGCCGACACCCGATTCCACATCGGCCCCCCCCGCCGGACCGGATCCATGTCGATCCTTCCTCCCGACCTCCGTGAGAATCAGATCCTCGAGGATGTCGGGGAGGGCCCCATCGCCGCCGAAGTCGCCGAAGCGGTGGTGATCGAAGCCGAATCCAGCGATGGACGCACGATCGTCCCGTCACCTTCGACCGTGGAGACGGAAGCCGTGCGGCCGTCTCCGCCGCGCCGCATCGAATTGGTCAGGGTTCCCTTCGTGGTCGATTCGCGCTACCGGAGCGCCCGGATCAAGGCCATCGTCGAACAGGCGAATCGGGACTCCGCTCAGGCCGCGCGTGGTCCGTCGCCTTCATCCTCGAAGTAGCCGAGGCATCCCAGCGATTGGGCCAGCTGCTGCATGCGCCGGTCCGCGAGATCCAGGGCCAGGGCGGCGATCTCGACGGAGTCGCTGCACCGAACCGCTGCGCGCAGTCGATCCGGAAACGGGATCGGATTGCGTGCCGTGCGATCGATGTTCGGGATGTTCGTGTGCCTTGGAATCGTCATCTGCCACAGGGATGATCGACAGCGGCGTCCCGGTTCTTCGGCTGATGGTCAAAACGGCGCAAATACGTCGGCTTCGCCGCCCTCAGGACCCGCAGGATCGTTCGGCGTCCGATAATGACGCACTGAAATTGGACTCGTGGATCCTTCTGCGGACACCGCAGCGATACAATGAGGCGTCATGACCACGTTTTCTGCCACCGATCCCGCTGCGCAGCGCGTCCTTGGACGTGTTCGCGATGCCGCGTTGATGCCGATCGCGGAGGACGTGATCCACGGTCGTCGACTCGATGCCCAACAGGGCATGACGCTCTTCCGGACCAGCGACATCTGGACGGTCTGCTCCCTGGCGGATCTCGTGCGTCGTCGGCTCAACGGCGACGTGGCCTACTACAACGTGAACCGCCATCTGAACTATTCCAACATCTGCGCGTTGAGCTGCAAGTTCTGTGCGTTCCACCGCAAGCGCGATCAGGAGGGGGCGTACCAGTACGATCTCGACGACATCCGGGATGAAGCCATCAAGGCGATCGAGGCGGGCGCCACCGAAATGCACATCGTGGGCGGACTGCACCCGCGACTCCCGTTCGACTACTACCTCGACATGCTCCGGACCATCCGGGAGACCGCACCGCGCGTCCACATCAAGGCGTTCACCGCGGTCGAGATCGTGCACCTCGCACGAATGGCCAAGCGCGGTCGTGAAAAGGAGGAGGGCATCCGCTGGGTCATCCAGCAGTTGAAGGAGGCCGGACTCGGTTCCATGCCCGGTGGAGGTGCGGAGGTCTTCGACGATCGGGTGCATTCCGAGACCCACCGGGGCAAGATCAGCGGTGATCAGTGGCTGATCGTGCACCGTCTGGCCCACGAAGAAGGGCTGAACACCAACGCCACGATGCTCTACGGACACGTCGAGACCTTCGAGGACCGCATCCGGCACATGCAGCTGCTCCGGCAGGAGCAGGACCGCACCCTGCTGGAGTGGGCCCACGCCCAGGGAGCCTGCGTCCAGACCGCGATCAATCACGAGGGCGAGGAGCATCAGGCGGTGGTGCTGACCGATCCCGCCACCGCCGCGGCGAAGCTGCAGCCGACGTCCGAGACCTGTTCGACCGGCTTCTACCAGACGTTGATCCCGCTGCCCTTCATTCCCGACGACAGCGAGCTCGAGCATCTGCCCGGCCCCATGGGACTCGAGAACCTCCGGACGATGTGCGTGTCACGTCTGATGCTGGACAACTTCCCCCACATGAAGGCCTTCTGGATCATGCAGACGCTGGAGATGGCCCAGTTCATGCTGCAGAACGGAGCCGACGACATCGACGGCACCGTGGTGTGGTACGACATCACGAAGGTCGAAGGCGCCGGAACGCACCAGGAGGTCACGCAACTGGACCTGCAGCGGGCAGCCCGCGAGGCGGGATTCCATCCGGTTGAACGGGACACGCTCTACCGGACCGTGCACCGCGACGGTCGGGAGTGGTCCGTCGACGAGGACTAGCGTCGTCCCAGCGACCAGCGGAGCTCGGGCATCCGGAGCATGCGGGCACCGACTGCATAGACACCACCACCCACGCCGACCATGACGGCGAGTCGGACGATCGATCCGACGATGTCGTCGTCGGTGTCGACCCACGTCGAGCTCCATGCAACGATCGCCCCCATCGCGGCGGACAGGACGACCACGCGGACGGCGGTGGCGACGACCGTCGCGTCGATCGGGTGGGACACGTGCCGGCCCGTGGCCCGCAGCAGGAGCAGGCACTGCAGGATGGCGCAGATCGCGGTCGACCAGGCCAGCGCCGTCTCGCCCAGTGGGGTCCAGATCAGCGTGATGTTCAGGATCAGGTTCAGCACCACCATGCCCATCGCGATCCGAACCGGGGTCATCATGTCCGTCTTGGCGTAGCAGCTGCGGGTGAAGACCTGGTTCATCGAGTACGCCCAGATCGCGGTTGCGTAGCCGAGGAGGACGGCTCCCACCCGGTGCACGTCGTCGACGGTGAACTCACCGCCCTGCAGGATGCAGGCGGCGAGCGGCTCGCGGACCAGGGCCAGTCCCACACTCGCCGGGACGCCGATGAACAGCACCATCCGCAACCCTCTTCGGAGCGTATCCGTGAAGGAGCGTTCGTCATCCGACTGCCGTGCGAGCACCGGGTAGATGGCGGTCGCGACCGAGATCGCGAAGACGCCCAGCGGAAACTGGTAGAGCCGCTGCGCGTAGCTGATGATGGTCATCGTTCCGTCGTCCAGCGGATAGGTTGCGCCCAGAATCGTGTCGGATCCGAACACGGGATAGCTGGCGATCAGACCGTCGAGGAAGGTATTGAGCTGGAGCACGCCAAGGCCCAGGATCATGGGCAGCGAGGTCCGCCAGACCCGCTTGAGCGGAGGCATGGCGGCAAGGGGATTCCAGTTCCATCCGGCCCGATCGCGCAGCGACCAGAGCATCCATCCCACCTGCAGCAGGCCGGCCACCACCATCGCGACGGCGGCTCCGACGACGCTCAGCAGTCGGGCCTGCTCGTGGTCCGTCGTCGTCCATGCCATCGTGGTGACGGCGATGATGATCGCACCGTTGAGCAGGAGAGGTGCGGCGGCGGGAGGACCGAACCGTCCCATCACCTGGAGCATGGCTCCGAGGACCGCGGCCAGACAGACCAGCGGCATGTAGGGCAGGGTGATCATCATCAGCCAGATGGCGATGTCGTCGTGATTTCGCGCGGCCGAAACGAAGAACAGGACCGCTTCGCCCAGCAACACCAGCACCCCCAGTCCGGTCATGAGGCCGGCGATCATCAGCGTGGCCAGTTGGGCCGCCTGCTGCGGATCGCGATCCCGGAGCTTCGCGTAGACGGGAAGGAACGCCGCCGTCAGGGCCCCCTCGCCGAAGAGCCGTCGGAACAGGTTGGGAATGAGGAACGCGAACCAGAAGGCGCTGGTCAGCTGATTGGCGCCCAGCACGCGACTGAGCACCCCGTCACGCACCAGTCCGGTGACCCGACTGAATGCGGTGAGCACCATGACGGTGCGGGTGTTGGATTCGATTCGATCAGGCATGCGTGGTCGGTTCGGCGGTGTCCACCCCTACCGGTGGCTCCCTTCCACCTCATCGTCAACGGCCTCGTGCAACCGCGCGAAAATAACGCTGCACTCCGGACAGGTTCCCAGTCCGCCCTCCGACGGGACGGATGCGAGATCGAACTCGCACCGGATGCACCGTCGATCGCCTTGTGCGGCGATCTCGTTGCGAAGCACGCGATGCCACTGCCAGGCCATGGCGGCGGCAATCACGGTTCCGGTGTAGAAGATGGCCGAAGCCAGTCCGGGATGGCCGTTGGCCAGCAGCAGCAGCGGTGCGATGCACATGGCCAGCAGCACGTACCCCGTGATGCAGACGAGTCCGAGCGGGCCGTCCGCCTGCAGGACCGCCGCGAGGGGGATGCGGGGAACGGGCAGACGAAGCCATTGGGAGGCATGCACCGGATGTCCGCATGCACCACAGTGGCCGGAACCATGTTCGTCCAGTTCCAACTGGGCCAGCCTGGTTCCGCAATCGAAGCACGGGCGATCCGTCTCGATCCGCCGGAGCTGGTCGGGAACCAGCCGACGCAGGACCCCCCAGACGACCGCAAGGCCGATCAGGATTCCCAGGGTCAGGGAGATGTTTCCGATGCTGATGCCGAACATCGACCAGCCGAGCAGGTAGAGCGGCAGGAAGACGATCAGCATCGGCAGCACGAAGGCGGATCCCAGCAGCAACCAGTTGGTCGGCCGTCCGAGCAGTTCATCCAGGATCCAGCTCACCCGCCGTTCCTGTTGACGGACCACGAAGTCGTTCGCAGGCTGGAACGTCGTCATCCAGGCGCTGGCTGCGAACACACCCAGCAGGCCGGCCACGATGTCGGCGCCCGAACTGTCGCGGTAGGGTGAGAAGAATCCCTGGCTGAGTTCATCGAGCACCGTGAAGGCCGTCGAGTATCCGGCGACCACCCAGACTCGTCGGAACCAGCGCGTCATCCACAGCAGGAAGGTGAAGCCCCCGAAGCACAGGAAGTGCATGAGCTTGTCGGGGGACAGGATGGTGCTGCCG
>CAJWBW010000042.1:0-8944 GCA_913020415.1 uncultured Phycisphaerae bacterium
CTCGAGGATCGCGGGAATGTCCTCGAGGTCACCGGACAACACCACGGGAAGACCCCCCGAGGCGCGAACCGCCCGGAGATACGAAGGACGGATCTGGATCCGGTCCTCGAGACGATCGGGCGTGATTCCAATCAGCGGAAGGTCGTTCGTGTCCATGTACCTCATTCATCGGTCAGAAACCGGGCAAAACCTGTCCGGAAGGCCCATCCTTGTTCCGGCCGGGGGATCAGGTACACTATTCCGTTCGTCGCCCCGCTCCCGTCGGACCGGGGCTGCCGGTCCCCGGTGTCCACGACGCAAGGAGAAGCACAGTGATTGGTCGCAAGCCACAACGTTCGAACTTTCTGAAGCGCGGAGTCAAGGACTGCGTCTGGGTCGACTACAAGCAGGCCGACGAACTTCGCCGCCTGATGACACCCAACGGCAAGATCTACTCCCGCAAGCGGCTCGGGACCTCGGCCAACGAGCAGCGAAAGGTCGCCCAGGCGATCAAGCGTGCCCGCTCGATGGCCCTGCTGCCCTACACCAGCGGCACCCTTTGAATTGATCAGCCCTTCGCACGGTTCCGGTTGTGGTCGCGTCCGATGCGGCAACGACGGGCTGTCCATTGCATCCAGAACCTGATCCGCAGGCGACGAAGTCCCTCGTCCCGCGGATGGGCCTTCAATGCCTTCCGCAGCCAGGCCTTCGCCTGCACGAGCCGCCCCCGCATGAGCGACGCCAGCACCATGTTGTGCAACGAGCGGACGCACTTCGGCTCCATCAGTAACACGGCGCGACTCGCCTGCATGCCTTCCGCCAACTGACCACCGCGATATCTGGCCTTGGCCAGCCGTCGCAACCGATCCGGTGCGGGGGCTTCGACCGGATCGCCCTCGAGCAGCGTGACCGCCTCCGCATTGAGATCGACGGCCAGAAGCAGATCGGCCACCCGGTCCGTCTCCCGCCGGGCTCCCTCGGGATCGTGCTCGCGAAACCCCTGCCACTGCTGCAGGGCGACGCGCAGCAGCCGCGCCGCCTCCAGCAACCGGTTGGTGATGACCAGCGCCTCGATGAGCCCCACCAGAGCGGTCATCTGCATGGGATGAAGACGCAGAACCAGCTGGTATTCGAGCATCGCCCGGTCGTAGTGATGCAAACGCAGGGACAGGTCCGCAAGCAGGTGATGGGCCTCGAGATGGATCGGATCGATGCGCAGCAGATGTTCGAGACGACCGATGGCCTCGGGCAGCCGATCCAGCTTCACGAACAGCTTCGCCGACGACAACAGAATGGACGGGTCCTCCGGCCGAAGCCGAAGCAGATCACCGAAGATCTTCAGGGCATCGGCATCCCGATCCGTCTCGGCCAGCAGCATCGCGAGTTGAATCGGAGCATCCACGAGTTCCGAATCGATGCGCACCGCTTTCCGGAGGCACCACTCGGCCCGCTTGAACTGCCTGCGGTGCACCAGACTGGAGGCGACGGCCTGCAGGCAGATGGCGCTGGAGTCCTCCAGAGCCAGTTCAGCGAGGTAGAAGGCGGTCTCGGCCTGTTCGTGCTCACCCGTCGCGGTGAAGCACTCGATGCGACCGGCGTGCGCCTCCTCGCAGGTGGGCTCCAGCCGAAGCACCCGTTCGTACGCCTCCGCCGAGCGGGCCCAGAGCTGCAGACGAAAGGCCAGCGAGGCAACGGCCAGATTGGGATGAACCTGATCCGGAGCGAGAGCGGCCGCCCGCTCGAACTGCTCCATGGCTTCTCGATCACGCTGCGCCGCTTCGAGCGTCAGTCCGAGATTGAACTGCCAGTCGGCCTGATCGGGCTGGATGGCCAGTGCCTTGCGAAGCTCCGACTCGGCTTCCGCCAGAAACCCTCGATCGAAGAGTTCCAGGGCCCGGTCGGCATGTCGCTCCGCCTGCTGCCACTCGTTCATCGTTCTGCTCCCCTCGACGCTTCCGGCGACCGAGCAACCCACAGTGTACCCCGGCGGGGATCGGACGGCAGCCTGCCTCCGCTGCCATACCGCCTACAATGACCGCGACCATGGCGAACCGGCGAACAACCTCGGCACGAATGAATTTCCGGATCGTGCTGGCGGCATGCCTGTGCACCATGTGCGCGGGACCGGTGCTCGGCGACACGTTCCATCGGTCGCTCACCACCGAGGAGCAGCAGCGGCTCCAGCGGCAGGCCGTGATCCTGCTGGAACCGGACCAGCAAATTGGTCTTCAGGAACGAACGAACGCCGCGGACGCTCTGGTGCGGATGCGCAGTCTGGAGAGCACCGCCGCGCTGAATGATGCACTGCGCAGCGGCCGGGTCGAGCCGATCCTGGCCGTGCTCATGGCCGAGGCCCAACAACCAAACCCCTCGCCGGATCTGCTGCCCGCACTGCTTGCACTGCTGCCGAACGCGCCGGACGCCACCGTCGGGTCCATCGGCGTTCTGCTGGCTCGCTATGCCGCCGCCGGATCCGGCTGCTTCGAGACCGTTTCGACCCTTGCACTCGATGGAAACCGCCCCCTCGAAGCGCGGCGAAACGCCACCGAGGTGCTCGGTGCGTTCCACGCCCACCCGATGCCGTCGATCCGGGTCCTCGTCTCGATGCTCGAACTCGATGCGACTCCTCCACCACTGGCAGACACTGCGATGTCGGCATTGGCCACCCTGACCGGACGGACGATGGATCGGGAGGAATGGATCCGGTGGTGGTCGGATCTGGATGCATCCGACCGCTCCGAACTGCTCCGCACTTCGATCGACGCGCTGCACCGGACCACCGTCGCCTTCGATCACCGACTGCAGCAGGCCGATTCCGAAGCATCGCTCGCTTCACAACGAATGATCCGGGCCTACGCGGACCTGCTGCCGCTGCTTCCGCTCGAGGTGCAGCAGCAGAAGGTGCTGGAACTGCTCGACGACTCCCTCGCCGCGGTGCGGAATTTCGCGGTCTACCGCGTGTCCTTCATGCTCGGCGACGGGCATGACACCCCCGAACTCCAGGTTGCGGTGGGCCGACTGCTCACGGATCCCGACACCCTCACCCGGCGGCGCGCGGCCGGGCTCCTCAAGCAGCTCAACCGGGTTGAAATCGACGACATCGTGCTGACCCGACTGGAACTCGAGGAGGACGAGGAGGTCCTGAAGTCGATCCTTGACTACCTGGCCACACAACGAACCACCGCCGCCATCGATCCCGCCCGCCGCCTCCTCGGGGTTCCGGAGCTTCGGGAATCGGCCGCCCAGACACTCCGTGCGATTCTTCTGGAACATCCCGAACTGGACCCGGAGGTACGCCGTCGAATCGCGCGGGACGCCCGGACCGCGCTCGCCCCCTCGACGTGGCAGTCCATCGCTCCGCTGCTCGTGCTGACCGGAAACGAGGACGACCTCCGATCCCTCGAGGTGATCCTCGACAATCCCGATCCCGTCGTCCGTGCCACGGTGGCCAACGCCTTCCTACAGCGTGGCCGGCATGGTGCCCTTGTGGCCCGGGCATCGGACGAGCAGATCTACCCGTTCGCGCTCATCGCAGCCCGACGGGACGTGATGGATCTCCCCACACTTCGAACCCTGCTGACCTTGGCACCGCCTCCGGACCATGCAGACGCCTGGGCGGACTCGGTCGCCGAAGCGACCGAGATCCAGGAACCGACCCGCATCCTCGAGATCGACGACATGATCGGAGCGGTGCCGCACTCCAACGATCAGTTGCGCATCCGCATCCTCAATGCCAGCCTTTCGCGGGGCGTACTCGACGAATCGATGCAACTGCGGATTCTCAAGCGGCTGATTCCCATGCTGCTCGAACAGGATTCACCCGCGGCCGCGCTCACCCTGATCCAGGGGATCGACGAACGACTGCTGGACGAGCAGCTGCTGGACATGAAGTTCATTTCCGCCATCCGCGCCACGCTCTACGATGACGCCGCCGGCATCCACGACGACCCCGACATGTGGATCCGGGCCTACCAGGACACGCTGGCCAGTCGCCCCGAGTCCGCGTCCGATCTCCTGCAGGAGATCGTGCGCCGGTACAACGAACAACTCGATGCGGAACGGAGGGCGACCCTTGGACTGGTCGACGATCCGCTGATGCCCGATGACGACACGTCGGAGACCGACGAAGCCGGGGATCCGGGTTCCTGAATGCTGGACGCCGCCCGCCAGCTTGTCGATGCGGCCGAACGAATCACCTGCCTTTCCGGTGCGGGGCTCAGTGCTCCCTCGGGCGTCGGCACGTTCCGCGATCCCGTGGGCGGCTGGTGGACCAGGCACGATCCGATGCGGCTGGCTTCGCCGCAGGGCTTCGCGGAGGATCCGGATCTCGTCATGGACTGGTACGCGGCGCGGCGAAGTCAGATCGGCGCCGCGGATCCCAATCCCGCCCATCGAATCCTGGCCGCACACGAGGACATCGTGCAGGTCACGCAGAACACGGACGATCTGCTGCTCCGCGCCGGGTGCGATTCGGTCATCCAGGTGCACGGAGACATCGGAGCCGATCGCTGCCACGGCGGGTGCGGACACATCGAACGCATCGACCTCACCGATCCCCCGGGCCGTCGTCGGTGTCCGTGCGGTCGGGCGGAGCTTCGACCGGATGTGATCTGGTTCGGCGAGGCCCTCGATCCGGACGTCTGGCAGCGAGCGGAGGCGGCCTGCTCGAACTGCGACCTGCTCCTGGTGGTCGGCACCGATGCCAGTGTCTATCCGGCCGCCGGCCTCATCACCCTCGCGCGCCACCACGGGGCCCGAATCGTCGTGGTCAACATGAATCCCAGCCGGGCGAGCGGGATCGCCGACGTCGAACTCATCGGGTCCGCGGCGGAACTGCTTCCGGCGCTGCTGGCCTGAGCAGGACCGACGGGGTACCCTTGCCTCCCGAACCCCTACAGGAGCGCCCGCCATGGCAACGAAGGTGAAGACGAGAACCGAACGCGACTCGATGGGGACGATGACCGTCCCCGCGGACGTGCTCTACGGTGCCAGTACCCAGCGTGCCGTGCTGAACTTTCCCATTTCGGGGCGGGCCGTGGGACACGAGATCATCCACGCCTTCGCCCTGCTCAAGGGGGCCGCGGCGGAATCGAATCACGAACTCGGCAAGCTGACGCAGAAGCGACGTCGACTGATCGCCAGGGCATGCACCGAGATCGCCGCGGCGCTCGAAGGCGACGACCGGGCACGCACGGCCATGATGCGCAACTTTCCCGTCGACGTCTTCCAGACCGGATCCGGCACGTCCAGCAACATGAACACCAACGAAGTCGTGTCCAACATGGCCTGCCTGGCCGCGGGTGCGAAGATCGGTGCGCAGGACCCGGTGCATCCCAACGACCATGTCAACATGGGACAGTCCTCCAACGACACCTTCCCCACCGCCATGCAGGTCGCGGCGTGCGTCCAGATCAAGCAGTCGCTGCTTCCGGCCCTGAAGAAGCTGGCCCGGACGCTGCACACCAAGGCGAGGCAGTTCGACAAGTACGTGAAGATCGGACGGACTCATCTCCAGGACGCGACCCCCATCCGGCTCGGACAGGAGTTCTCCGGCTACGCGGCCCAGATCGACCACGCCGTGGAACGGGCCAAGCGGGCCAGCGAAGCCATGGCGTCGAACCTTCCCATCGGAGGCACGGCCGTCGGAACCGGCATCAACACCCATCCCCGCTTCGGTCGTCTGGTCGCATCGAGACTGTCCAAGGCAACCGGAGTGCGGTTCAAGGAAGCCGCCAACCACTTCGAGGCGCAGGCGACCCGCGACTGCATCGTCGAGGCCCACGGACTGCTGCGGACGATCTCCATCAGTCTCTCGAAGATCGCCAGCGACATCCGTCTGATGGGTTCCGGACCACGGGCCAGCTGGTTCGAGATCATCCTGCCGGAACTGCAGCCCGGCTCATCCATCATGCCCGGCAAGGTCAACCCGGTCCTCGTCGAATCGGTGATGCAGGTCACCGCCCAGGTCGAAGGCAACGACGTGACCATCGGCGTCGGAGCCATGGGAGGCGTGGGTTCCATGATGGAACTGAACGTCTCGATGCCCTGCATGGCCGAACGACTGCTCGAGAGCATCCGGCTGCTGGCCAATGCCTCCGATCTCTTCGCCGACAACTGCGTTGCCGGGCTCAAGGCCAACCGCAAGCGCATCGATGAAACGGTCGAACAGAGCCTGATGCTCGGCACCGCGCTGGTTCCGGTCATCGGCTACAACAAGTCGGCGGAGATCGCCCATCACGCCTACGAGACCGGACAGACCATCCGCGAATACTGCCTGGCCCACGGCATCCTCGATGCGAAGACCCTCGACGACGTCCTCGACGTCAGCGGGATGACCCGTCCGCACTGATCCTCACCACCACGGCCCTTCGACGGCAGCGGCCCGATCGGGATCATCCTCCTCGAGCGGCTCGATCCGCACGCGCGATCCGGCCGGAACCAGCGTTCGCAGCGACGCGGCTTCGTCGGCTCCGCATCGGGCCAGGACGGGCACGGCGGAATGCGCACCGGACCAACCAAGGTCGATGGGAGATCGGCCGCGCAACCAGAGCGTGATCAGGGCCAGATCCGCCGCCGGAAAGACGTGGTACCCCGCCCGCTTCAGTGCCGTTCGAAACCGTTCGCTCCCGTGCACGAACGGATCCACTGCGAAGATCCCCAGCGGTTCGACGAACCCGGCCGCCACGGCGTTGATCGCCAGCACCGCACCCAGTCCCTCTCCGGCCAATACGATCGATTCACCGGCGTGGCGATCGAGCAGTCGCCGTACGTCATCCAGTTCATCATGCCCCAGCGAACATCGGCCCGGGGCTTCACCGTGCCCCCGCAGATCCATGGTCACGAGGCGTCCGCACCAGGCGCCCCACGCCGGCAGTCGCGGCAGCAGACCAAGTTGGGAGCCGCCCCAGTCGTGCACCCAGACCACGGTGGGACCGTCGTTTCCGGTCGTGAACTCCCAGCTCGGCAGTTGCAGACCGTCCTCGGTCTCGATCGCCCGTGATGCCACCTCGAATCCGAGCTGCTGCGGCTCGGTCGGCCGTCCCTCGGCCAGGGCCCGGCCGATGCCGTCGCGGGTCGGACCGGCGGCGGCACGGAGAATCAGCACCACCCCCGTCCAGAGGAGGAAGCCGGCGGCCAACAGCAGCAACAGGATGAGTCCCACGGTCCGGGCTCCATGCTCGCGCCGACGCGGCGCACCGGTACACTACCGCCCATGCAGCCGGGTCTGAAAGTCGGAAACCGGGCGGAGGTCCGGATCGAGGTGACGGAGGACATGTGCCCCGCCTTCGACGGGATCGTGGTGCATCGTGTGTACTCGACCTGGTCGATGGCCCATCACATGGAACTGGCCGCCCGGAAGGTCCTGGTGGACCATCTGGAACCACACGAGGAGGGCATCGGAGCCCATCTTTCGATCGACCACGTCGCCCCCTGTCCGATCGGCCACGTCGTCCGGGTCGAAGCCGAAGCCGTCGAACTCGAAGGGACCACCCTCGTCTGCCGGGTCACGGCCTGGGACGGCGCACGGCTGCTGGGCGAAGGACGTCAGGTCCAGCGCATCTTGCCCAGGACGACGCTGGCGAAGATCATCAAGCGGGCGGAGGAGCCCGACAAGGAGCACGACGCATGAGCGATGAACCGATCCTGCTGACCGAACGCGACGGCCACGTGGCCATCGTGCGCATCAACCGTCCCAAGGTCCTCAACGCCCTCAACCTCGAACTCATGGAGCAGTTGGCGGAGCTCATGGAGCAGTTCGACGCCGACGATGACGTGCGGGTCGTCGTACTCGCAGGCAACGACCGGGCCTTCGCCGCCGGAGCCGACATCGGCGACATGGCCGAACTCGACGCCGAGGCGATGTCGAAGCGGGACCAGTTCGCGCAGTGGGAGCGGATCAAGAACGTCCGCACGCCGATCGTGGCTGCCGTCAGCGGGTTCGCGCTGGGCGGCGGATGCGAACTGATGATGCACTGCGACGTCATCGTCGCCTCGGAGACGGCGCGCATCGGCCAGCCCGAGATCAACATCGGCGTCATGCCCGGCGCCGGCGGCACCCAGCGCCTCACGCGGGCCGTCGGCAAGGCCCTCGCCATGGACATCGTGCTCACCGGCCGCTTCCTCACCGCGGCCGAAGCGGAGCGGCACGGACTCGTCAGCCGCGTGGTGCCCCGGGAGCACTGGTACTCCGAAGCCGTCCGGGTGGCCCACCGCATGGCCTCGCTCGGGCCCATCGCCCTGAAGAACGCCAAGGAGTCGGTGCTCAACGCCGAGGAACAAACGCTGTCGGACGGACTGAAGCGGGAACGAAGACTGTTCTACGATCTGTTCGACACCGAGGATCAGACGGAAGGCATGACCGCCTTCCTGGAAAAACGACGCCCCACCTTCACGGGCCGATGAGAAGGAGCGGATCATGACCGCCACCGAGACCGACTACACCGTCATCACCTGCGGGACCGCCGACGGCGTCCACACCATCACCATGAACCGGCCGGACGTGCTCAATGCATTCAACGGTCCGCTGCTTTCGGAACTCACCTCGGCTCTCAAGGCTGCGGAGAAGAACCCCGACGTGCGGGTGATCGTGATCACCGGATCGGGCCGCGCCTTCAGCAGCGGTCAGGATCTCGGTGATCTCAAGGCCAAGTACGTACCGGGACACGTTCCCGAACTGGGAGCCGACCTCAAGAAGCGGTACGACCCCTGCATCAAGTGCATCCGTCGCATGGCCAAGCCCGTCATCGCCGCGGTCAACGGCGTCGCGGCCGGCGCCGGCTGCAGCCTGGCCCTCGCGTGCGACTTCCGCCTCGCGTCCGAACACGCCTCGTTCATCGAGGTCTTCGTGAACGTCGGACTCGTGCCCGACTCCGCCAGCACCTGGACGCTGCCGCGTCTGGTCGGCTGGGGCCGGGCCATGGAACTCTGCTGCACCGGCCGACCGGTCAAGGCCGAGGAGGCGAAG
>CAJWBW010000043.1:0-8869 GCA_913020415.1 uncultured Phycisphaerae bacterium
GCCCGAACTGAAGGTGCACGTGCAGCATGGGCCCACCCGTCCGACCGGCGAGGAGTTCGCCGAAGTCATCGCCGACATGGATGTGGTCATCACCACCTACGCCCTCGTGGTTCGGGACCAGGACAGCTTCAATCCTGTCGACTGGCATCGTGTCGTGCTCGACGAGGCACAGTACATCAAGAATCCTCCCACCAAGCAGACTGCGGCCATCCGTGCCCTCAAGGCCTCGCGTCGCATTGCATTGACGGGTACGCCGGTGGAGAACCGGCTGACCGAACTGTGGTCCATCATGGAATTCTGCAACCCGGGGTACCTCGGGGAGGCTTCCGACTTCAGGAAGCGGTTCGCTCGTCCCATCGAGCGTCAGCGGGACACGCGTCAGGCGGAGCAGCTGCGACGGCTCGTGCAGCCGTTCATTCTCCGTCGACTCAAGACCGACCGCAACGTCATCTCCGACCTGCCGGGCTGCGTGGAAACCAAGGAGTACGCAACTCTCACGCAGGAGCAGTGCAATCAGTACGAGAAGGTCGTGAAGCAGATGATGGACGACGTGGATCGCAGCAGCGGCATCCAGCGTCGTGGGCTCATCCTGTCGCTGCTGGGGCAGCTCAAGCAGATCTGCAACCATCCGGCGCAGATGAGCGGCCAGGACGAACTGAACCGGATCGTCTCGCCCGACGGCAGCGATCTTCGTCAACTGTCCAGCCGCTCCGGCAAGGCCCGACGTCTCATGACTCTGCTCGAGGAGGTCCTCGCGACCGGCGAGCAGGCTCTGGTCTTCACCCAGTACCGTCGCATGGGGCGTCTGCTGTCGGGGATGATCGAACATGATCTCGGATGCGAAACGCTGTTCCTGCACGGGGGGACGCCCGTGCCCCGTCGTCAGAAGATGATCGATCGCTTCCAGTCCGCCGACGGCACCGCGCCGGTGTTCGTGCTGTCATTGAAGGCGGGCGGCCTCGGTCTGAACCTGACCGCGGCCAATCACGTATTCCACTACGACCGGTGGTGGAATCCCGCGGTCGAGCGCCAGGCCACGGACCGCGCCTACCGCATCGGGCAGGAACGGACCGTCCATGTCCACAAGTTCGTCTGCCAGGGCACCCTCGAAGAGCGCATCGATCAGATGATCGAGGACAAGACCGCCCTGGCCGAGCAGATCATCGGTGCGGGGGACGACTGGCTGACCGAAATGTCTACCAGCCAGCTCCGCGAGGTGCTGCAGTTGAATCCGTCCGCACTGGAGTTCGAATCATGACCCGCAGCATCGATCGCAAGCAGGTTGATTCCACCGGCCGCACCGCGCGAAGAGCAGGGCGCGGCGGGAAGCTGCGGCTTCCTCCGGTCCAGTTGCAGGAGCATTCCATCGCGGGCACCTGGCTCGATTCGATGACGCACCACTTCGGCGACGACGCCATGGAGTGGGGGCTGGAGGCGGCGCAGTCCGGCCGTGTCCGGAGCATCGAACTGGGGTCCGGCTTCGTGTCCGCCAGCGTGAGCGAGGAGGGCGAAGGGGGGCGTCGGGTCACCGTCAGCATTCCGATGCTCGACGAGCAGAGCTGGTGTCGCGCCGTCGACGGCATGGCATCCGAAGCCGTGTACACCGCCCGGTTCATGGAGGGCGAATGTCCTCCGAATCTGCTACAGCTCTTCCTGTCCTGCAATGTCAATCTCGTCCCGGGCCGGGACGAGGCCGTGGGCATCCGGACCAAGGCACCCAGCGGCAGTGCGCGTCGACGCGCCGCGGCCGTGGCGTGGCTCATCGCCGAACGGCTGGTGGTGGAGCCTCTGGCCATGCTTCGTCTGCGTGGGCAGGGAGTGGACGACATCGTGCAGCGGATCCGGCAGCGTCGATCCATGCGTCTCAGCGAGGGCGCCCACGCGCATCCGCCCCTGAATCTCCAGAACGAGATGGAGGCTCCGCTTCCGCTGGCGGATTCGATCGAGCAGTATTGGCGAACGCCTTCGCTCGATCAGCTGCCGCCGCGCACTCCGGCTCAGCACATCCCGCACGCGCTGCTTCGCCGTCTCGGGGCCAGTCCCCTGGAAGGCAAGTTCCCGCTCTCGGGGTTGCTGGAGACCATCTACGACCAGGTGGGTGAGGCGTCCCGGGCGATGCTGGAAGGCGACCAGGACTGATTCCACCTGTTCCGTCTGTGCGGTCTGGGCCCTCTGTGAACCTTGAAAACCCTTCTCCCGGCCTTCATCCCGCCGGGCAGGTGTCCGATACGAATCGTGACACCCCGTATCAGAGAGGAAACAGGGATGAACAACGAATCACAGCCATCACGTTCCATCCGAGAGTCGATTCGACGGCTCGAAACCCAGGTCAACCTGGCCCGGTCGAAGCGAATCAATGAAAACAGCCGGGTCCCGAAGGTACCCGGCTGGGTGAACTCGCAGTCCGACGCCGAGCCGCGCATGAAGGCGCGGCGCAAGGAACCGAGCACGTTCGCAGACTGGAGACGACAGGCGGGATAGAACCCGCGGAATCGACTCAGTTGACGTGCTTGAGTCCGCGACGCTGATCCCGGAGTCGACGGCTCTTGCCGACACGCTCGCGAAGGTAGTACAGCTTCGCTCGGCGTGCATCGCCACGACGGACGACTTCGATCTTCGCGATCCTCGGTGAGTGCAGCGGGAAGATCCGCTCGACGCCTTCGTTGGCGACGATGCGGCGGACCGTGATCGTGCGGTTGACACCACGACCCTTCTGTCCGATCAGGACACCCTGATACACCTGGATGCGTTCCTTCTCGCCTTCGATGATCCGTACGTGGACATCGAGGGTGTCACCGACGCTGAAGGCCGGGAACTGGTCGTCGGACTTGACCTGGTCGCTGGTGACGTTTTCGATTGTCTGTTGCCTGTTCATTTCACTTCTCCGGGGACATGCCCCTGTCTATCGTTCGCGACCGACCGTCCTCAGTTGGAGGGGGTCATCAGGTCGGGACGTCGTATACGAGTTCGTTGCTTCATCTGTTCGAGGCGCCAGTCGGCGACCGCCTGGTGATCACCGCTGAGCAGCACCTCGGGAACGGTGCGATCCCGCCAGACGCGGGGCCGTGTGTAGTGTGGTGAGTCCAGCAGTCGGCCTTCGCAGTCGTCGCGAAGTCCGAAGGAATCCTCCCGGGCGGAGTCCTCGTGTCCGAGCACCCCGTCCTGCAGTCGCGTGACCGCATCGATGAGCACCATGGCGGGAAGTTCCCCGCCGGTGAGCACGAAGTCTCCGATGCTCACTTCCAGAGGTTCCAGCTCGTCGATGACCCGTTCGTCGATGCCTTCGTAGTGCCCCGAGATCAGCAGCAGCCGATCTTCGCCCGCCAGTTCCTCGACCAGAGGCTGATCGAGCGATCTGCCCTGGGGAGTCAGCAGGATTCGGCGAGGGGGAGTCGCATCACGGGATTCGACGTCCTGGACGGCGTTCCAGAGTGGTTGGCACATCATGACCATGCCCGGGCCGCCACCGAATGGACGGTCGTCGACCTTGTCGTGCTTGTTGTCCGCCCATTCACGGATGTCGTGGACGTGACAGATCACGCGACCGCTTTGGGCGGCGCGGGCCTGGATGCTCGAGTTGAGCACGCCCGTGAACATGTCCGGGAAGAGTGTGAGCACGTCGATGCGCATGATCTGGACTCCGCGGATTCCCTCAGGAACCGCTGGCGGCCTTCTTCTTTCCGGGGGTCGGATCGATGCCGGCTCGCTTCAGAAGTGAACGCACCGTGTCCGAGGGCTGGGCGCCGACGCTCAGCCAGTATTCGATGCGATCGTTCTTCAGGGAGTATTCGTCGTTCCCCTTGACGGGGTCGAACCATCCGAGTTCTTCGATGACACGTCCATCGCGCGGTGCGCGCTTGTCCATGGCATTGACACGATAGAAGGGGCGGTGACGCCGTCCCATTCTCTTGAGACGCAATACGACCATGATCGGCCTGCTCCTTGTTGGCACCCGGTTCGAAGAGTCTCGACGCCTGTCGAGTGCTCAACGGCACCCCGGGAGATCGCTCGCAAGCCGTGGGTGGAGCGACCCGTGGGGGATGATGCTTCGCCGGGTGGACGAAACGGGGATTGTATCGCTCCCGGGGTGCCCCCACAAGGGGTTTTTCAGCTCTCAGGAGGGGGGGGTCGCCCCCAGAAGGCGTGCCACAAGGTCCGTATAGGCCCCGGCCACCTCGATCGAGCCTGCGAAGATGAAGTTGCCGGCCCCGAAGAAGAAGATCGCCACCAGCAGCCCCAGCGACAGCAGTTGGGACTGGGGCTGGGAGTAGAAGTGGCGGATGCGGATCGACGTGGCACCGAGGATGCGTGAACCGTCCAGCGGTGGAATCGGAAGCAGGTTCAACGCGAACAGGATCAGATTCAGGAAGCCTCCGACCAGCAGGAAGGTCTCGATGGCCCGCAGCCAATTGCCCGGCTGCTCGGGTCCGAACGCGATCACGACTCCGAGGACGGTGAGGGACAGGAAGGCGAGCAGCAGATTCATCAGCGGGCCGGCGGCGGCGACGATGATCTCGCCCCGACGTCCATCGCGGAATCGGGAGGGATTGACCGGCATCATGCCCCAAGCGATTCCGATGATGAAGAAGAAGATGAGCGAAGTCGTACCCATCTGCACCAGGGGATTCGCGGTCATGCGGTTGAGTTCACGCGGAGTCTGATCGCCCTGCGAGAGTGCGGCCCAGCCGTGGGCGAGCTCGTGCAGGGTGATGCTGAAGAGCACCCAGAAGATCCAACTCACCAGATAGGCAGGACCGATGTTCCACGCGACTTGTACCCACCAACCACTCATGCGGCATTCGCCTCCTTGCGACCCGGACTGTATCCCAACGGTACGCAATGAGCCATCGGAACGGTGGCGTCTCACCGCACCTCCCCGATCGGTCCTGATGCATCCCGGATCGTCCGGCACGTCGTTCGTGTCCTTCGTCCCGTTTTCCGGTCGGCCCTGGAATGCTCTCTGGAGGCCCTGAAGGGGGTTTATCCTCCTTCAACGGCTTCACAGGCGGTTTTTTTGGGTTTGATCGCAGGTCCCCGCGAACTGCTGGACCACGATGGCGGTAACAGAGGCATGACCGCTCTCGACGCAACCCTCGCGATGAACATGCCCGGCCGTCCCCTTTGGACGGGCTTGGGTATGATTTCGCTTCCTTGGAACCGCCTGCGGCGGGAGTCCGAGCCAGTGCAAGGACAGGCAGTGGAAGCGGAGATCAGCGTGGAACATCGGTCAGACGAAGACCTCTTCAGCGCCTACCTCGATGGAGACCGTGAGGCCTTCGCCGAGATCGTGCAGCGGTATGCCGATGAACTGGTCATGTTCCTGACCAAGCAGACCGGATCCCGCGCTGCCGCGGAGGACGTCTTCCAGGAAACCTTCCTGCAGATCCACCAGTCCGCCGCGACCTTCGATCTCACGCGTCGGTTCAAGCCCTGGCTCTACACGATCGCGGTCAACAAGGGACGCGACTACCACCGCCGCAACGCCCGCCGCAAGGCGATGTCGCTGTCGGCGACGATCGACACCAGTGGCGAAGGGCAGTCCTTCGCGGATCTGCTCGAAGCCGGTGTCGACCAGCCCTGGGAAGGCATGATGGGCACGGAGGATCGTGCGCAGGTCAAGCAGGTGGTCGACGGCCTGCCGGAGCACTTTCGCGAGATTCTCCTGCTGAGCTACTACCAGAAGATGAGCTATACGCAGATTGCCGAAACCCTCGAGATCCCGCTGGGGACCGTCAAGAGCCGCCTTCATTCCGCGGTGGCGGCCTTCGGGCGTGGGCTCGGGGGTCCAACGGAGGAGGGGACGGATGAGTGAGGAACGGGTCGAGGGGATGAACGAGGCGGATGCGAACCTGTTCGATCAACTGGTCGAGTCCGGCTTCGACGTCGCGTCGGTGGAGGGAATCGACGACGACCAGCGGGCCCGGCTCGAACGCATGGCCGGCATGCTCGGAGTGCTCGATTCCTACCCCGAACAACCTCTGGACGACGCGGATCGTCAGACGCTGGTGAACGCGACGTTGGCCCGCATCGATCGTCACGACGCCGAGCAGGCGGATCGAATGCGGTTCTCCGATGCCGCTCCCGGTGCCGGTTCCGGTCGGTTCGGTCCGCTCGAACTGGTTGCCCTCGCCGCGATCGTCATTCTCGGAGTCGCCGTGATCTTCCCCATCATGAACGCCGGAAAGCGCTCGGCCATGCAGCAGTATTCGAGCCAGAACCTCGCCGGCATCGGTCAGGGGCTCCTCGGCTACGCCGGTTCGAACGACAACGTGCTGCCGACCACCCAGGTGGATCGGTTCGCTCCCGTGTTCGGAGAAGCGGCCGATCGACTGGATCTGCAGCCGCTCTTCGCAGACGGCTATCTCGATGGGCAGGGGATCGGAGACGGCTACAGCTTCCAGACGCAACCCAGCCACCACGGACTCCATCTCGATTCCAAGATTCCCAGCATCCTGATGAGCGACAGCAATCCGACCCTCGAGCACATCAGCATCATCACGGTCGATCAGGCCCGCAAGAGTCTCCGGATCCAGAGCCAGACCAAGATCTCCTGGTCCCCGACGGTCCTGTTCTCGGATGGCAGCACGCGTCAGCTCACCAGCCACATCCACGAGGGCGACGACCTTCGCCTGCCGGACGACCGCTGGGAGGAACTGGCCCGTCCGGACGCGTTCCTGACGCATTGAAACCCCCTCGAGAGCCCCCCACAAGCCTTCCGTTGACACCCAACGGGGGGCTGGTATCCTTTTCCTCTTGACCCGATTTCCGGGTGATTCAGATTCAACGCCCCAGGTGGCAGGACAGGTACCGTGCCGAAGAACAAGCCGAACAAGGGACTGCTCAAGCGCATTCGCATGACCAAGAGCGGCAAGGTCAAGATGGGCCGTGCCTACGGTCGCCATCGTCGCAGTCACAAGAGCGGCGACCTGCTGCGTTCCTACCGCGAGCCGAACTACGCCCACGCCAGCGATCTCAAGCGGATCGCCGGCATGCTGCACGCTCGGGTGATCGCCGCTTCGGCAAGCAAGACCGTGTCCAAGGACACCACCGAGGCCTGAATCGATCAGACGTTTCTGGCGGGTACGAGTTTCCGTATGACACGGGACCCCGACCAGGGCACCAAGAAGTGGAGTGGATGCAATGCCACGCGTACGCAAGGGCGCAGCCCGAACCAAGGCACGCCGTCGAGTACTTCGAGCCGCACGAGGCTACTGGGGTACCAAGAGTCGTCACAAGCAGCAGGCGAAGGTCGCCCTCATCCGGGCCGGTCAGAACGCATACCGCGATCGCCGCGCCCGTCGTCGTGACTTCCGCCGGCTCTGGATCGTGCGTATTTCCGCCGCATGCCGGATGCGCGGCACCCGCTACAGTCGCTTCATCAACGGCCTCGGACGTGCGGGCATCAGTCTCAACCGGAAGATGCTCAGCCAGATCGCGATCGAGGATCCCGCAACGTTCGACACCCTCGTCGAACAGGCGGAGGCTGCAACGACTGCATCGGCCGCCGGCTGACCCGGCTCGGGACGTTTTCCATGCTTGGATTCCTCGGCGAGGCCGTCAGGAACTATCGCACCACGGGTGCGGTCGCTCCGTCGTCGCGTGCTCTCGCCCGGTCCATGACCTCGAATCTGGACGCTCTGCCGGGACCCCGTCGATTCCTCGAAGTCGGCTCGGGGACCGGCGCCTTCACCCGGCACATCCTGCGGGGAATGGCGGATGGCGACTGCCTGGACGCCGTGGAACTCAGTGGTCCGTTCGCCCGGACCCTCGAGGACGAGGTGCTGGCCCCGCACCGGGAACGCCATGCCGAGCAGACGCTGCGGGTGCACCAATGTGCGATCGAGGAGGCCGGATTGGATGGTCCCTACCACGCCATCGTCTGCGGGCTGCCCTTCAACAACTTCCCCCTCGAACTGACCCGTCGGATCTTCGATCTCATGCTCGGCATGCTTGCGCCCGGTGGATGGCTGACCTACTTCGAGTACGTCGGCATGCGACCGATGAAGGCGCCCTTCGTCGGCGGGGGCGGCCGCAGGGACCTTCGGGCCCACGGGGACTTCCTCTCCGCCCTCGAGCGTGACCACAACGGTCGACGCACGTTGATCACCATGAACATCCCTCCGGCCTGGTCGGTGCACCTGCAGGCCGTTTCACCTTTCTGAGGACACGCCCAGATGGATCGCATTCAATTCGAAGACGCACTGCAGGCCTACGAGAACCGGTTCAACTCGATGGAGCCGGAACTCGAACTGACCGTTCGCGACCCCGAACTCGGAGTCGAAGGATGGGTGGTCGTCTGGAGCACGCTGAGCTGCAAGGACGGTCCGCTCGGCCGTGTCGGCAAGGGCGGAACCAGAATCCACTCCGACATGTCCATGGACGAGCTTCGGATGCTCGCCCGGACCCAGACCCTCAAGAACGCCGCCGCCGCCATCGGCACGGGGGGGGCCAAGTCCGGCATGAAGGACGACCCGAACTCCGAGGGGTTCGAGCAGCGCTACCGTCGTTTTGCACGGCTGGTGGCACCGATCCTCCACGAGAACGGTGGTCCGTGGGGTGGTTTCGGCTACGACATCGGTGCGCATCCCGATCACTGCCTCTGGTGCTGCGACGAACTGGATTCCACCCGCTGCTTCACCGGCAAGCCGGTGCACATGGGAGGGACGGACTACGACGTGGAGGGCATCGCCGGTCTCGGAGTCGCCGTCGCGGCCAGAACCATGCTGGAGGAGACCGGCCGCTCGCCCTCCAGTGCGACCATTGCGGTGCAGGGTGTCGGGGCGATGGGAGCGGCGGTCTGCCGCTACGCCACCGAGTACGGCATGACGGTCCGCTACATCGCCGATCCGAGGCTCGGAGGATGCTGGCG
>CAJWBW010000044.1:0-8658 GCA_913020415.1 uncultured Phycisphaerae bacterium
CCAGCGTATGGCATCTGGTGTTGATCACGTTCATCTGCGTATGCAGTTCTTCGGTGAACCGCTTGAGATCGGTCGCGAACTTCCGCAGTTCGTTCGGGTCGACGATTGCCTTGGCCATGGCGATGCTCCTTGAACTGTTGCATCATAGCCGCCCCGATCGGGACGTGACCACGAGCGTGGCGTGCGTGATGGGGGCGCGGTGGTGATTCTCACTTGGAATCGGTGAGTTCCCTGACTTCGGGCATCCAGACGAACTGGTTGAAGACGAAGATGAGGGTTGCGCAGATGATTCCGATGACCACGACGACCATGGCGATCCGGCTGATGGTGCGGACGCGTCGGCGGCTGACATGGTCGACGCTGGCCAGCGACTGGAACCAGTTGCGCATGGCCTGCACCTGTCCGGTGACCATGGCGCCGAAGAGAAGCAGCACGGTCCCGACCGTGAGGGTGTAGGTGAGGGGGTCGGAACTCGACGCGTGGAACCCCGGTGCGATCGCGGTGATGACGGCCCAGACGACGCCCGTGGCGGCGAAGAGGCCGAAGGACCCCAGCACTGCACGGCGAAAGCTTCTCGGCTTCAGCCGAATCGGACCGGCGGGTTCGTGGACATCGCGGTTGGTCATGATGTCGTCTCCTCGGTGTCGTCCTCCGGCAGGGAGACTCGGCCACGGAACGTCCAGTACGTGATCGCGGTGTACAGCAGGATGAACGGTACGGCGAAGAAGACCACCACCGACATCGTGAGCAGGGTGGCTCGGGTGCTTGCGGCATCGAAGATCGTGATGTTCCAGGACGCATTCAGGCTGCTGATGACCAGATTGGGGTGGATGGCGGCTCCGAACAGGAAGACGAAGGTGGCGATCATCGCGCTGCTGCACGCAAAGGCCGGCCATCCGGAGCGTGAGCGAATCAGGCGTGGAATCAGCAGGATGCAGGTCAGGTTGGCGGTCGCCGCGGCAACCGTATACGGATGCAGCAGTCGATCGGAGCCCATCGTGGAGAATGCGAACCAGGTTGCGACGACCAGCCCGGCGATGCATGTCCAGTAGAAGAACGGAATGGCTGCCCGCACCCGCTTGAGCAGATAGCCGGAGAGTTTGAGATTCAGGAACACGGCTCCGTGCAGCGAGAACAGCAGCACCGCCAGACATCCGGAGGAGATCGTGAACGCGTCCAGCACGAAGGTGATCTCCGACATCATCGCCGGTTCCGGATCCCCGGGCAGGACGAGGGTGCCCGACTGGTCGATCGGGATGCCCACCATCAGGGATCCGATCGCCACGCCGAACACGAAGGTGGCGACGAGGGATGACAGGCAGAAGACCACGTCGCAGAGGGCCACGTGGAGCCGATGCTGGACCTTGGAGCGGAACTCGAGACTCGTGGCGCGGAGGATCAGGCAGAACAGGACGACCATCAGTTGGACCATGTAGGCGCTGAAGATGGTTCCGTAGGCGAGGGGAAAGGCGGCGAACATTGCGCCGCCGACGGTCACCAGCCACACCTCGTTCCCGTCCCAGACCGGTCCGATCACGCTCGCGTTGACGCCCCGCTCGCGTGCCGTGCGTCCGATGACGAAGTGGATGATGCCGACGCCCAGATCGAATCCGTCGAGCACCGCGTAGCCGGTCAGCAGCAGGCAGATCATCGCGAACCAGGCATGGGCCATCCAATCCGGTGCCAGCAGCGTCGTCGCGGTCGAGGCGTCGACTGCGAGCAGGGCGGTGCAGATTGGTGCGGGATCGAGAACCATCAGCGGTGCTTGCTCCTGCGCAGTCCGGTCATGGACGTGATTTCTCCCATGGCCCGGCGCATGGCATCCAGGACACCGCCCGTGCTGTCGGTGGGAATGTCGTCATCCGGGCCACGATGGATCTTGTGATTGAGCACCACCACCCAGAGCAGACTGAGCAGGGCGTAGATCAGCAGGAACATCAGGCACGCCCACAGCACGGCGTTGCTGCGGATGGATTTCGAGACCCCCTCGCTGGTCCGCATCGAACGGGTGCCGTCGTAGGCCATCGTCTCGTCTTCGGCCAGCGCGTCCCGATCCTGGAGCAGCCGGTGGCCGCCGTCGGCGGTGGTCGCGATCCGCCATCCGTAGGGGTAGTGCCAGCCGCGGTATCCGGCGGCGGGATCACCGGGAGTCCACTGGCGCACCTGCCGGTCCTTCGGCGCGTCGGGATTGACGAGCCAGAGCGGACTCATGACTCCCAGTTTCGTGTCGACCCTCGGGCTGGCCGGATGCACGATCCACGGTTGCCGACCGGTCTCGGCCGTGTACCACCCCACCTGGTTCGCAACGGTCGCAGGAGCAACGCCCAGCACGAAGAGCACCAGCAGCCACCGTTGCGACCACAGTGATCCGCGTATCCAGAAGAACACCCCCAGGCCCACGATGGTCAGCAGCAGGACACCGCACCCCACCATGATGTGGAAGGAAGCGTAGACGAAGGTGGTCTTTGGCCGGCCTTCCGGCGGGGCGAAGTCCAGACCGGGCACTGCGAGGGGGCGTCCCTGCTCGTCATGGAATCGTCGGTAGACCAGGGCGGACAGCCCGGCGGGAATCGCCACCTCCATCGCGAGCCTGGATTCCGAATCCTCCGGAATTCCCACGATGGTGATCGGGGTCAGTGAATCCTCGGTTTCGTAGACGCCCTCCATTGCGGCCAGCTTCACCGGCTGGTGCACTGCGACCATGCGGGCGTTGGCGTCTCCGGTGAGCATCGCGCCGATCGTTCCGATGGCGGCGAGCACCAGCGCCATGCCGAAGGATCTGGTGGCGACGGCCAGATGACGCCCACGGAGAATCCAGTAGGCGGAGATCGAGAGCACGAAGAACGATCCCATGGTCGCTGCCCCGACCCAGACGTGGGTGATGCGGTTTGCCGAGGACGGATTCAGCAGGGCTGCGAAGAAGTCGGTCAGCACGGCACGGTAGATCGGTTCGCCTTCGACGATCCATTCCACTCCGTCGCGAATCATCGGTTCGATCGCGAAGCCCGCCGGGGTCTGCATCCAGCTGTTGGCCATGATGATCCAGATCGAACTGAAGGTGGATCCCATGCACACCATCAAGGTCGCGAAGAAGTGGAATCGAGGAGTCACCTTGTCCCATCCGAAGACCAGGATGGCCAGGAAGCCGGATTCGAGGAAGAAGGCCCACAGGCCCTCCGCGGCCAGCATCGAACCGAAGACGTCGCCGACGAAGCGGGAGTACTCCGACCAGTTGGTCCCGAACTCGAACTCCATCACGATGCCCGTGGCCACGCCGAGGGCGAAGTTGATGGCGAACATCGAGGTCCAGAAGCGGGCGATGCGCTCCCAGACGGGATCCCGGGTGCGGAGCCACTTCCATTCCATCGCCACCAGCAGGAAGCCCAGGCCGATCGTGAGGGGTGGGAACAGATAGTGAAATGAGATGGTCATCGCGAACTGAATGCGCGACATCACTTCAACATCTGTGAGGATATCCATGGGGAACGCCTCGCACCTCGTCATCGGAGCGGCTGCCAAGGCAGTCTCCCCTGCGTACGGAAGCGGGTCCACACGCTCGGTTCGGAGTGTAAAGGCTCACGGATATGCCCCGCAACCGCAGGCACGGATTTCCGGGCGAGGCGGTTCCGTCGTCGGTTCTCAGCTGTTCACGACGGCCGGTTCGAGAAACGGGCGGCCGATGCACCGGTAGACGAAGCCCATCGTGGCCATGTCCGTCGGTTCCCACATGTTGCGTCCGTCGAAAATCAGCGGCGATTTCATGCAGGCGCGCAGGCGGACAAGGTCCGGTGATCGGAACTCGCTCCATTCGGTGCAGACAACAAGGGCATCCGCCTGGGATGCGGTCTCGTACATGTCCTGTCCGAATTCCATGGGGATGTTCAGCCTCCGCACGTTGTCCATGGCCACCGGGTCGTAGCCGATCACGGTTGCGCCGGCATCCAGCAGCCCCCGGACGATGTCCAATGCGGGGGCTTCACGGATGTCGTCGGTGCGGGGCTTGAAGGCCAGGCCCCAGATGCCGATCCGCTGGCCGGACAGATCCGGCCCGATCGTGGAGCGGATCGTGTCGAGGAACCAGCGTCGTTGCGCCTGGTTGACATCGTGGACGGCCTCGTTGAGCAGGCTGGGCCGGTCGACATTGCGTCCCATCTCGATGACGGCCAGCGTGTCCTTGGGAAAGCACGATCCACCGTAGCCGAGTCCGGCGTTCAGGAATTCGCGACCGATGCGGCGGTCGGCGCACATTCCTTCGCGCACCTGGCTGATGTCCGCCCCGTACCGATCGCACAGAATGGCCATTTCGTTGATGAAGGAGATCCGGCAGGCAAGCATCGCGTTCGACGCGTACTTGATCATCTCGGCCGAGGGAATGTCCATGAAGAGGCACGGGTTCGCCTGGTTCACATACGGTGCGTAGAGCTTTTCGAGGCAACGACGGCCGTGCTCATCCTCGATGCCGCAGACGACCCGATCGGGTTTCTGGAAGTCGCTGATGGCATCGCCTTCCTTGAGGAACTCCGGGTTGTCTGCGATCGAGCAGGGGGCGGTGGTGCGTTCCCGGATGATGGCGCCGATCCGCCGGGTGGTGCCCACGGGAACGGTCGACTTGACCACGATCAGCGGATGGTCGGCGGGCTGGTGCGAGTCCAGGGCCGTGGCGATGTCGCAGGCGACATGCTCGACCGCCGACGTGTCCGAAGTGCCGTCGGGGCTGGTGGGGGTTCCCACGCAGATGAAGATGACCTCCGCATCGCGGTACGCATCGTCGCGGTCGGCCGTGAAGTGCAGGCGTCCGGCATCGGCGTTCCGGTTCATCAGTTCGGTCAGCCCCGGCTCGAAGATGGGACACTCGCCCCGCAGCAGCATGGCGATCCGGTCGACGTCGAGATCCAGGCACGTCACCTCGTTGCCCGTGTTCGCGAGGCATGTGCCGGTGACGAGTCCGACGTATCCGCTTCCGACGATTGTCACGCGCATGATCGATGCTCCTTGTCCATGGGCCGTGCAGAGGCAGTTCCGGACTGCTCGAACGCAATCAGACGATGCTTGAGTCGAAGTGCAGTGCTGTCGGGATCGGTGCATCCCGCGAATCCACCGGTGCCCCGGCCGGATGCGACGATGCGATGGCACGGGATGAGGACCGGTACGGGGTTGGCCCGCATGGCGCTACCCGCGGCCCGGGCCGCCCGGTGACGACCGGCCATCGTCGCCAACTCGGCGTAGGTCGCCGTCGATCCCGCCGGGATGCGACGGCATGCCTCCCAGCAGGACCGGTAGAACGGGGGGGCGGAGGGGAGGGCGAGTTCGAGCCCGTCGAGGGCGTCGGCGACGCCATCGAAGAAGCGGGAGACGGCGGTCGCGATCGTCGGCAGGCAGGCTGGAGACCGGTCGGCCTGCGGGGGCCAGGGGGTTCCCACGTGATCGGGCCAGGCCGAGAGCAGCGTGCCATCACTGCGACACCCCAGGAGGAAGTCGCCGATCGGTGTCGGGATTCGGCGCCAAGCCAGCATGGAAGGATTGTATCTGGTCCTTCGCCGCGTGGTTTCCGCCACGTTCCGGGGTACCATGTGGACATGACACAGGTATCCCATCCCACGAACAATCTCGACGAGATCTCCCAGCACCTCCTCAAACTGCTCGAGCAGCAGGATCCGGAAGTGGGTCGCATACTCGCCGACGAGGCGGTCCGTCAGGAGACGACCCTCGAACTCATTGCCTCCGAGAATCATGTCAGCAGTGCCGTCATGCACGCGGCGGGTTCGTGGATGACCAACAAGTACGCCGAAGGCTATCCCGGAAAGCGATACTACGGCGGGTGCGAGTTTCACGATCAGGTCGAGGATCTGGCCCGTGACCGGGCCAAGGAACTCTTCGGATGCGGATTTGCGAACGTGCAGCCCCACAGCGGAGCGAATGCCAACGTCGCCGCCTTCATGGCCCTGTGCAAGCCGGGTGACCGGATCCTGTCGCTGCCGATTAAGTCGGGTGGCCACCTCAGTCACGGGTTGAAGCCCAACTTCTCGGGGACCTTCTACGACATCGTCGAGTACGACCTCGATCCGGAGACCGAGCTGCTGGACTACGACGAAATCGGGCGCATCGCCCGGGAGACGAAGCCCGACATGATCATCTGCGGGTATTCAGCCTATCCCCGCACGATCGATTTCCAGGCGTTCCGCCGCATTGCCGACGAGGTTGGTGCGGTGCTGATGGCGGACATCGCGCACATCGCGGGGCTCGTTGCAGCGGGGGTCCATCCCTCGCCGTTCCCGCACGCCCATGTCGTTACCACGACGACTCACAAGACCTTGCGCGGGCCGCGCGGGGGTTTGGTGATGACCGACGACGAGGACGTGGCCAAGCTGATCGACCGGAAGGTGTTCCCCGGTTCGCAGGGAGGGCCGCTGATGCATGTCATCGCCGCCAAGGCCATCGCCTTCGGGGAAGCCCTGGACCCATCTTTCAAGGACTACGCAAGGCGGGTGGTCGCCAATGCTCGCTCACTCGCCACCGCCCTCGTCGAGCGCGGCTATCGACTGTGCAGCGGCGGTACGGACAATCATCTGATGCTCGTGGATCTTCAGCCCCGCGATGCCGCCCTGACCGGTGCCGATGCGGAACAGTGGTTGGAGGCTGCGGGCATCATCACGAACAAGAACGGCATTCCCAACGATCCAAGGCCGCCCATGGTGACCAGTGGTCTGCGGCTGGGAGCGTCGGCTCTGACGACACGTGGCTTCGACGAGGCGGCGATGGTCGAAGTCGCCGAACTGCTCGACCGTGTCATGGGCTCCCAGGGGGATGAAGCCATCGGCCGGGCGGTGCGGGAAGACGTTCGAACGCTCTGCAGTCGCTTTCCGCTTCCTCACTGAAGCTGACGCATCCCCTCGTAGACCGCCACGCAGACCGAGGTGGCCAGATTGAGGCTGCGAGCCTCGGCCTGCATCGGCAGGGTCACCCGGCTTTCGCGGCCCCAGCGTCGGGCCACCTCCTCGTGGATTCGGTCGGGGACGCCACCGGTCTCCTGTCCGAAGAGGAGGTAGTCGCCCCGGTGGAACTCCGCATCCCAGTGCGGCGTGGTTGACTTGGTCGTGTAGAGCCACAGGCGACCGGGGCGTTCCCGCTCCAGGAAATCGTCCCAGGAGGCATGCTCACGCCAGTGCAGGTGCTCCCAGTAGTCCAGTCCGGCCCGTCTGCGGGCTTTTTCGCTCAGTTCGAATCCCAGAGGATGAATCAGATGCAGGACGCAGCCTGCGGCCACCGCGGTGCGACCGATGTTTCCGGTGTTGTTGGGGATCTGTGGTGCCAGAAGCACGATGTGTAGGAGTGGGTCAATCATGGGAAATGACGGCTCATCGGATGCTCGCGGCCTAGAGTGGGCCTCCTGCATCCATTATTGTATTGCCATCCAGCCCTCGGGAAGAAGGGGCGGTACAGGAACGAGAAAGGGAAGAAATGCCCAAGTACTCCACCGATCAAATTCGCAACATCGCTCTCCTCGGAGCCTCCGGCTCCGGTAAGACCACGTTGGCCGAGGCCATGCTGGTCGAGGACAAGAAAGTTCCCCGTGCAGGGCGGGTCGAAGACGGAACCACGGTGTGCGACTTCGATGATCTCGAGAAGGAACTGCATCACAGCGTCGACAGTGCCCTGGCGCATCTCGATCACGCAGGATGTCACCTCAATGTGATCGATACGCCCGGTCGGGCCGACTTCTTCGGCAAGTCCATCGGGGCGATCGCAGCGGTGGAGACCGTGGTGGTCGTGGTCGACGCGGGGGCCGGCATCCAGCCCATTACCCGCCGTGCCATGGCCCGTTCGGCCGAACACGGTGTGCCCACGGCCATCGTGATCAACAAGATCGACAATGGCGACCCGGCGGAAATGCTGAAGTCGATCCAGGAGGCCTTCGGCAGCACCTGCGTGCCGATCAATGTTCCCTCCGGTGGCGGCACCGCCGTCGCACGCTGTTTCCTTTCCGGTGACGGTGAATGCGATCTCGGCGACATGTCCGATTTCCACACGGCGATCGTGGACCAGGTCGTGGAGACCGACGAAGAGCTCATGGAGCAGTATCTCGAGCAGGGCGAAGTCGACGGCAGCTCGCTTCTCGCCCCGTTCAAGCAGGCGATGATCGATCGGCATCTGATCCCCGTGATGTTCACCAGCGCACGGGAGGGGGTAGGCGTATCCGAACTGCTCGATCAGGTCGCGGAACTGTTCCCCAGTCCGGTGGACGGAAGCCGGGCCGTGTTTGCCCGCGGGGTGGGCGAGGCTCGGGAGGAGCTCAAGGCGTCCCAGAAGGCAGGTGACAGCCTGCTGGCCCATGTGTTCAAGGTCGCATCCGATCCGTTCGTCGGCAAGTTGGGATACATCCGGGTCCACCAGGGCGTCCTCGACGGCGGCGACAGTCCCCGTCTCGACGACGAACGAAAGCCGGTTCGGGTTTCGAACGTCATGAAGATGCAGGGGCGGGAATCCTCCGACCTGGATTCGATCATCGCCGGCGACATCGGCGTCGTCTCGAAGATCGACGAACTGCATTACGGCAGCATTCTGCATGGCGAATCGGGCGACTCGCCGGTCATGAAGACCATTCCCCAGCCCAAGCCCATGTTCGGCCTCGCCATCGAGGTCACCTCCAAGGGGGCGGAA
>CAJWBW010000045.1:0-8655 GCA_913020415.1 uncultured Phycisphaerae bacterium
GATCAGCGCACTCATCGCCCCCTTGCCGGGAAAGTCGAACCGGGCCGCGAGCACCGCCAGCGGCAGGGCGATGACGAAGCTCAATGCGGTCGTGGCCACTGCGATTCCGAGGGCGTTCAGGAGCCCGCGACGCGTCGAGTCATCCTTGAAGACATCGAGAATGTGGTACAGCGTGAACCCGCCGCCTTCGGACTGGAAGCCCGAGGCGATCGTCAACCAGATCGGGTACAGCAGGAAGGCCGCGAAGAACGCGAACAGACCCGCCGTAAGCAGATAGGGAACCAGGGAGCGACGACGCATGGCCCGGAGTATAAGTCAGTCCCAATTTGCAATCACGGCGAGCAGATCAGAAACGTTCACGAGGCCGTCTCCGGTCAGATCTGCGGTGCATCCGGCCACGCAGTTCCACTCGGCGATGACCAGCAGGAGATCCTCGACCCCCACGGACCCGTCGCCGTTGGCGTCGCCCGGCACATCGTCGACCGGCTCGGGATCGCTGAAGGACCAGGCGAGTCCGGCGGTGATGGAGGACACGCCGGAGCTCAGATGCCGCAACTCCAGGACGTAGTCGCCCGGAGCCAGGCCATCGACCGAGAGCAGTTCCACGTTGTCGACCTCGCTCTCGGAGGTTACGTTTCCACCCTCGAACGCATTCAGCCCCGCATCACCCACGAGCGACTCGTAGTCGCCGGACGCATCCAGACGCCAGAGGACGAGGTCGACGTTGCCCAACCCGTACCCCGAGAAGTCGCCGTTCACGATCCGGTTCCAGGTGGCGACGATGGTCGCGTTCGCCACCCGGCCGTCCAGGCTGAACGACCACCAGCGACTGTTGCCGTTCAGACAGAATGCATGGTCCCAACCGTGCAGGCCCGCTGCAGCCGGTGATGCCGGATAGAGTCCGCCCCACGTCCGGCCTGCGGTCAGGATGCGATGGCTGCGATCGACATTGAGCATGCCGGCACCCACCGTGTCGTCCAGGGGACGTACGGAGGTGCCTCGTTGCGCCCCGTCGGTCACGGCGCCGTTGGCCCAGACCTCCTGGTGATCGATGTGGGTGGCACCCGCCAGCAGCACGGCCTTGATGACCTCGGTGTCCTCGGCCTGGGAATCGAGCGAGTCGTCGTTCCGTGCGGTCTCGACCAGCAGCGCCACCGCCCCCGACACCAGACCGGTCGCGGCGCTGGATGTACCCAGCGGACCGACGATCTCCGGCCGCATGCGGCCACCACCCTCCACGCTCGTCGTGGTGTCGGCGGTCAGATGCTCTCCGTTCCGCTTGCCGACGGACAGGCCGTTGAACATGCAGGTCATGAGCGGAATGCCTTCCTGGCCGTCGTTCCCGACGCCGTGACACATCAGCACATTGTCACGATGCACGACGTAGTCGGCACGACGGAGCACCTTCTGGTTGTTGGTCGTGTTGCCGAACGAACCGATCCAGCTGAGATTGAAGTTCTTGATCAGACTGGGTGTGCCGGCGGGCGGGACGCTGTCGTTGAAGTTGGCCTTGAGAAAGCCGTCGAGACACCAGTCGGCCAGCGACCAGCAGTCGATGTCCACGACTCCCGGAGCGGGTCCCCATTCGGAACCGCACATCCACTGGCACACATTGGTGGCGTGACTGGATGCTCCGGATGCTCCACTCCGGTAGTGGATGGTCTTGCCGATGAACTGCGAATTCGATTCGTTGGGCGCGTAGTTGCCGGATTCCTCGGCTTCGACCTGAGCCAGTCGGACACCGGTCCCCGTCGGCATGTCGTCCGCACCAAGACGTTCCAGAAGCGAGGTGAGACCGATGTCGTCCGGCACGTCCGCCGGGGCCGGCATGGTGGTGATCAGGACACCGACCAGGACACAGACACTGCGATTGAAATGGACCATGCGGGCTTCCTTACTCCAACATCACAGCCTATCACGAGCACTCCCCGGGGCAATGATGCAGGCGTAAAAACAGGCCTTTCAGATGGCACAGCCCGATCAATCGGGACCGGAATCGGACCGTTCCGCGGCGGACAGTCCGAGATCCCGTGCGATCTCCGCCAGAAACCGGCGTTCAGCCGCCTCGTCACGGGCGACGGGTGTCCAGAAGGCACCCGGCGTCTCCTCCCAGAGCGGATCGTCGGATTCATGCTCGGCACGACTCCTGGCGATGCGGGTCCAGGTGCTGCGACGCTGGCCAACGGTGTGCTTGCGTTCCCGATAGACCCACACCCGAAGCTCGAGAGGTTCCGGGCTGTTGGCAAGATCTCGAGGAGGCATGGAAACCCCCAGCAGGTCCGGTCCCTCGCCCGCGGCGACACCCGAAGATTCGATGAAGCCTCGGGGAAGAAACTCGAAGCGCGCCTTCATCCGGTACTGCGACAAGGTGTTGTCGACCCCCTGGGCCAGATCGCTCGTGTTGCCGTACCAGGGCTCGAGGATGGTCCCGGCGAGCACGGGATCCGTCTCGATCACGCCTTCCCGGCGATCGCGAACCACCGGCTGCATGCCGTGCGAACGAACAACGGCCACGGCAGTGTCAAAAGCCTGTTCATATCGGTCCCCGGGGATATTGAGCACGTCGGGCCCCGCAGCACCCGCACAACCCGAGAGCGTCGAAATCAGCGAGCCAAGGCTCAGAAGGAGACAAATTTGTCCGATCAACTTCTGCACAGCAGGAGTCTACCACCCCCGCTGAACGGGACGTGAAGTCGGTTTTTGAAAGAGGGGGCCCATCACGACGCTTTCGAACGGCCCGGAGCCTGATTCGAGCGTTGACCAGGGCCCGTGCAGAGGTACATTGAAGGGCTGGAATCGGGTTTTTTATGCCCTACCAGTCCGGTTCTTTCGAGGTACAAGGGGCGGATTCAATCCATATGCATCAGGCGATGAGATTGGCTACCTGGGCCCTGCCCGTGGTCCTGTCGGCAGGCTTTGTGCCGGCCCAGGGACGTCCTGCGCCGACCCTGCTGACCCCGAACGGATCCGCCCGGGGCGAGGAGCCCCTGCTTCCGCTCCAAACCACCATCGACGACTTCTTCCAGCCCGGGCAACAACCGCAACCGAACACCCCATCCGGCGAACCGTACCAGCAGATGCTCTCCAGCATCTACAACTGCGCGAACTGCCACCAGGTGGACGACGACCAGAACGCTGATTTCGAGACCGGTCCGTTCAACACCTGGTCGACGAGCATGATGGCGCACTCGGCGCGTGACGTCATCTGGCAGGCCGCCCTGGCGATCTCCAACACCGAAGCGAACATGTCGGGTGAGTACTGCATCCGGTGCCACGCTCCACAGAGCTGGGCGGCCGGCCTCTCCGACAACGGCGACCTGAGTACGTTCACCGATCCGGAGCACTTCGACGGCGTCAGTTGCCACTTCTGTCACCGCACCGTCGACCCCGTGTACGAAGCCGAGAACCCGAGCGAGGACGTGGACATCCTGCAGGCGCTGGTGGCCGCGGGCACCTATCCCGACGATCTCGGCAACGGCCGGTTCATCTTCGATCCGACCGACACCCGCCGCGGCCCCGAAGCCGATTGGGGAGTGAACATGCACGGTGCGGACATCCTGGTCTCACCACATCACAACGAGTCGTCCTTCTGCGCGAGCTGCCATGATCTGCGGAACCCCGTCTTCAGCAAGCAGAGCGACGGGAGCTACGCGCCCAACGCCCTGGGCAATGCCCACCCGACCCAGAATCCGCACGACATGATGCCCGAGCAGCTGACCTACAGCGAATGGCTGCACAGCAGCTTTGCCGACGGCGGCATCAACTTCTCCGACGGACGATTCGGCGGCGATCATCCCACGGGCACCATGGAATCCTGTCAGGACTGCCACATGCCCAAGCAGTACGGGGCCGCCTGCGTCTTCTGGTACGTCGACGGCATCGGCACCAGTCCGGACATTCCTGATCATGCCTTCGTGGGTGCCAACACCTGGGTCATCCGGTCGGTGCACGACCTGAACGATCCCAACGAGACCGGATTGAACGACGAGGCCATCGATCGGGTCTCCGCGCAGACCGAAGCCTTCCTCCAGGCGGCATCGGATCTCGATCTGGTGGAGATCGGAAACGAACTGAGCGTCACCGTCACCAACTGGTGCGGACACAAGCTGCCCACCGGATTCCCCGAAGGCCGACGCATCTGGATCAACGTCCGGTTCTTCGACGAGCCCGGCACCATGATCCAGGAGCACGGCTGGTACGACTACGCAACCGGCGATTCGATGCTCGACGACACCAAGGTCTACGAGATGAAGCTCGGCATGGATGCGGGCATGGCCGCCACCACCGGAATGCCCGAAGGCGAGACCATGAGCCTCGTGCTTGCCAACACGATCGAGAAGGACAACCGGATTCCACCGCCCGGATTCACCAACGCCGCGTACGAGTCGTTCGACGGCGCTCCGGTGAACTACGCCTACGACGACGAACAGCACTGGGACGAAACCCTGTACGACATCCCCGCGGCGGCCGTGGCGGCGCACGTGACGGTCTACTACCAGACGACGTCCAAGGAGTACATCGAATACCTCCGCGACAACAGTCCCGAAAACGAGGAGGGACCCTCCATCGGACAGGTGGCCTACGACCAGTGGGTGCTGCACGGCCGCAGTGCGCCGGTGGCCATGGACAGTCAGGTGATCTTCTTCGTCAAACCCGAACCTCCCACGGGCGATGCCAACGGCGACGGCACCGTCGGTGTCGACGATCTGCTGATCGTGATCCAGGACTGGGGCATCTGCGTGATCTGCGACGGAGACCTGAACGGGGACGGATACGTCAACGTCAACGACCTGCTGCTCGTACTTGCCAACTGGGGCGGATGATCAGGATTCCCGCTCGAGCCACACCACGGCACCGCCCGCAGGAAGGGCCAGCAGGACGCCGTAGAACATCGAGAACGAAGCCAGCGCCAGTCCCCCCGCCACGGTGGTCGACGTGCCGTCGCCGAACAGCATCACCAGGATGCCGATCAGCACCCCGAGCAGGGCCCCAACGGCGCTGCATCGTGCGATCTGCCAGAGACGGGACGCGAACGAAAACGATCGACAGAGGAATCGACTCGCCCGGACCAGCAGACACGTCGTGACCAGGACCAGCAGCAGACTCCAGAACGCCACGAGACTTCCGCCGATCATGCCGTCGATGACCGTGGCCGCCAGCACCGCGAGGTAGAAGGCCGGCAGGGTGATCATCACCATCCGGATTCGACGCTGGAGAGCGTCGTCCGGGCCCCGTACCGTGATCGTGGTTTCGTATCGCATGGACATCGCTTTCTCGCTCCGTGCCATCCCTGCCACGCGCGAGCAACATCCAGATACGTCCCGGGGGATCGTGCAGATCCCTGAAATGGCCGTGTGCACCGGTTTTCGGGTTGGAACCAGCCGTACAGACTGTTCAGGCCGATCCACCGAGGGCCTCGATCCGCTGCGCCGGTGCTTCGACGTTTCGAATGCGAATCCCGAAGTTCTCGCCGACCTTGACCGCCTGACCGCTCCCGATCCGGGTGTTGTTCACCAGGACCGCCAGATCCTGACTGGCCTGCTTGGGAAACTCGATGATCACGCCCGGCTGCAGGCTGGTGACCTCACCGACCGTCGCAACCTTGTCCGCGATCTGAACGATCAGCGGGACCTCGAGTCCGAGCAATGACTGCAGATGCTGTTCCACGGATGAGATATCGGCCGCTTCAGCCGTCGGAGGCCAGCAATCCGGCGAGGACCGCCATGCGGACCGCCACACCATTGGTGACCTGGCGAAGAATCAGGCTGTGGGGGCCGTCGGCGACTTCCGGAGCCAGTTCGAGTCCCCGATTGATCGGTCCCGGATGCAGCACCGGAACCCCCTCCGACAGGCGACCCGCACGATCGACATCCAGGCCGAACCGCTCCCGGTAGTCGTCCGGGATACCGTCCCCATCGTGACGTTCAAACTGAATCCGCAACATCATCAACGCGTCCACGGATTCCAGCACCGCGTCGAGATCGTGGCTGATCGAGACCGCACCACGATCCGGTCCCACCGGAACGATGGATTCGAACTCGGCCGGAACGAGCGAGGAAGGACCGACCAGCACCACGTCGGCGCCCATCGCGGTCAGGGACCACAGATTGGAGCGTGCGACACGACTGCTGGCGATGTCCCCGACGATTGCCACCGACCGACCCGCCAGTTCCCCTCCGAAATGCTGCAGCAGCGTCATCAGATCGAGCAGGCCCTGCGTCGGATGCTCGTGTCGGCCGTCCCCGGCATTGATGACCGGGACCTCCACGTGCTCCGCAATCAATGCCGCTCCCCCGGAGGCCGAACACCGTACGACGATCCCGTCGACTCCCATGGCTGCGATGTTCGATGCCGTGTCGACGAGGCTTTCGCCCTTGGAGGTGCTGGAACTGGATCCCAGCAGATCCACGACCCGGGCTCCCAGACGATGCGCCGCCACCGAGAAGCTGACCCGGGTCCGGGTGCTGTTCTCCAGAAACAGATTCGCGATCACGCTGCCTTCGAGCATCGGAACATCGGGCATGGTGCCCTGCACGATCGGGAGGAAGGACTCGGCATCGTCCACCAGTGCACGGAGCTGGGCGCTCGAAAGCGTCTCCAAATCCAACAGGTGGCCCCGGCTGGTCCAGGTCGAGGTGGTCATGCGTGCATTGTACCGGTGCCGGCGGGATCTAGAGATCGACGACCTGCATGTCCGATTCGGCCTTCTGCTCGACCACGGGCTGCTGGACATCGGTCACGAAGGCGGACAGTCCCGCCTCGGACGCCAGCTGCTGTCTGGCGAGCGCCGCATTGAACCAGGTGGTGGGTTCATCGCGATGCATCGCCAGCAGATCGATGGCGATCTGCGCTTCGCTCTTGCAGTAGTCGACGGGCTCGATGGCCCGCTCGAAGACCTGCAGCCGGTCGTCGACGTTCTGGAAGGTGCCGCTCTTCTCCATCCACGTGGCGGCGGGCAGGAACACGTCGGCGCGCTCCACGAGACGATTGGGCATGGTGTCCAGCAGCACGACGAACCGGTCCTCGACCAGCTCCAGCAGATCGTCGGTGACCCAGGCGCTGGGGTAGTTGCCGGTCACGAGCAGACCGTTGGCGGCCGAGCAGGCCTCGCGGACGCGATCGAACTCCACGACCTCGCCGCCGAGCGCGGCGAGCACGCGTCGAACGCCGCGTGCATTGGGGGCCTTCTCGGCCCGTACGGTGTACCCGCCCGGGAACGACTTGTCCTCGCCCTGCACCGGGACGGGACCCACCACGAGGGTGGCCGCCGGATCGAGTGCACGCACGAGTCGCCCCAGGTACCAGGCGTCCTCGCAGGACAGCATCGGACTGATGATCGCCGCGAGACGTTCGGACGACCGCAGACCTTCCACGGCGCGATGCAGCGATTCGACCCAGGCGTCGGCGGCTTCGTGCGGCTCCCTCGGCAGCTGATCGCGCAGCAACGGCATCCGATGACGGAACTCGTCGTGGACGAACTCCCATCCGTAGCGGATCTCGTCGGAGATCCACCATCCGTTCACCTCCGGATTCGTCCGCGGCTTGATGCGGTAGACGACTCCGTTGTTGTGTTCGACACTGATGTTGTCGCCGCCGCTGGTGATTCCGTCGATCGACGGCGTGCTCGTGAGGTACCAGACCCGCTGCTGGAACAGGAAATCCTTGTCGAGCAGCGCGCCGACCGGACAGAGATCGATGACGTTGCCGCTCAGTTCGTTGTCCAGAGCCAGACCCGGAAAGACGTCGATCTGCTCGAGCGCTCCACGTCCCTCCACCATGAGCTCCGAGGTACCGGTCACCTCGCGGGTGAACCGGACGCACCGCGTGCACATGATGCAGCGGTCGGAATAGAGGAGGACGTTCGGTCCGAGGTCCTTCTTGGGCTGCTTGAGCTTCTCTTCCTGAAAGCGGGATGCGGATCGGCCGTAGCGGTACGAGTAGTCCTGGAGCGAGCATTCACCGGCCTGGTCGCAGACCGGGCAGTCGACCGGATGGTTGATGAGGAGGTATTCCATCACCGCACGCTGGTTGCCCACCGCCTTCGGGGAATCGGTGTAGACCACCTGCCCGTCGGCCGCCGGAGTCTGGCAGGCGGGCATCAGCTTCGGAATCTCCTCCAGCACATTGTCGTTGCGCGGATTGGGGGCCCAGATCTCAACCAGACAGATCCGGCAGCTGGCGACGATCGACAGCCCGGGATGCCAGCAATAGTGCGGGATCTCGTGCTCGTGCGCAAGGGCCACCTCGAGGATCGTCTGACCCTGGGTGAACTGGCACTGATGGCCGTTGATGCTGATGCTGGGCATGGGGCCCCGGCTCCTTCGATGACCCTAAATGGTAGCAGGGGGCGGGCCGATCGCCAGATTTCATCGACGAGGAAGTGTCCTTGCCTCGAGGACGAATGCACCCTCTTCGAGGGTGATGGCATCCAAACGGACAATTCGCCCATCGACCAGTTCCACCTCGGATGGGAAATCCGCGCCATCGATCAGGTAGTCCACGGCCAGGATGGATGCCTCGTCCCCGTCGGATGCCGCCTCACGAACGAGTTCGAGCAGGGATCCCGGGGGGCTGGGGACCGGAAGTCGACCGATCAGACCACCCACGATGTCCAGATGCATCGTCTGATCCGTGATGGCAGGAGCGAGCTGCAGT
>CAJWBW010000046.1:0-8647 GCA_913020415.1 uncultured Phycisphaerae bacterium
TCCGTCACGGTAGCTGCTCGGCGGGTCGCCCGGCAGCCCCCCGGGAAGGCTGGACGCTTCATGGACCACCTCGTGGCCGTGCCATTTCGTCAGCCAGCGGGGCATGGCCTCGTTCTCCTGCGTTTCCAGGCTGCAGGTGATGTAGAGGATGTGGGCATTGGTGGCGAGGGTCGCGATGGCATCGGCGGCGATCTGGTGCTGCAGATCGACCAGATCCCTGAGCAGGCCCTCGTTGAACCGGATGCGGGCTTCGCGCCGTCTCGGGAGCACACCCGTGTTCGAACACGGCACGTCGAGCACCAGCAGGTCGACTTCTCCGCGAAGCCCCCGGGCCGCGGAGGCGTCCATGACCTCGATGTTCTCGACTCGTTCCGAGAGATCCTGCAGGTCCTGCAGCCTTCGGTCGTCGGTGTCCGAGACGATCACCCGGCAGTCGGGATGACGTCTGGCAAGTTGAAGCGACTTGGTGCCGTGGCCCGCGCACAGATCGAGAATCACCTTCGGCGACAGTCCATCGGCGACGGGGACGGCGCGGGCGGTGGTCGCATCCTGCACGATGGCATCCGGGTGCCGTGCCAGCACCTCGTCCAGCAAGGCGTCGGAGGCCAGTACGCTGAATCCCGGCGCATCGTGCGGCAGCAGCGAGTCGTCCCGTCCGGCTCCGTGCAGGACGACGGGAGGCGTACAGAGACCGTGCAGTGCGATCCGGAAGGCTTCGTCCCGTCCCATGGCCTGCTGCCAGCGTTCCAGAAGGATGGGGGAGTGTCCGGTCTGCTGCGCCATGCGCTGCAGGGGGTCCTCGTCGAACACCGCCTCGGTCAGTTGCCAGCCTCCGCCGTTGCTTCGCAGGAGCTGATCCCGTGCCTTCCCGTCGGCGTGCTCGATCGGGTCGCCGCGCAATTCGATGATCCTTCGCAGCACGGCGTTGACAAGTCCTGCCGTCCCGCGTCGTCCGCCCGATCGCTTGACCCATTCAACGGTCTCGCCCACGACGGCGTGGTCCGGTACACGATCGAGGAAAAGGAGTTGTGCGCCGCCCGAGAGCAGTGCGGCCTGGACCAGCGGCTCCAGTCGTGGCCAGGGCGTCCGCAGCGCCTTGTCCGCCAGGGTGCTGATCGTGAGCCAGCGGGCCATGGTTTCGTTCACGATGGCTTCGGCCAGGCGCCGGTCCCGGGGGTCGAGCGGCTCCGAGGAGATCGCGCGGGGGAAGATCGACGGGTGGGCGCGAGCCGCATCGAGCAGGTGTCGGCATGCGACATCCCTGGCCGACGAGGTCATGTGGGCGTCGCCTTCCGTCATCAGGCGCCGACGGCGGCCTTGAGTGCATCGGCCTTGTCCGTGCGCTCCCAGCTGAAGGTTCCTTCGCCGCCTTCGCCCGGCTCGCGACCGAAGTGGCCGTGGGCTGCGGTGCTCGAATAGATGGGGCGGAGCAGATCCAGCGTCGAGATGATGCCGGCGGGCGTCAGGTCGAAGACGCTGGTGACGGCATCGGCCAGCTTCGACTCGTCGACGGTCGCGGTGCCCTGGCAGTCGAGGTGGACCGAGGTGGGCTCGGGGACGCCGATGGCGTACGACAACTGGACTTCACATTCGTCGGCCAGTCCCGCCGCCACGACGTTCTTGGCGATGTAGCGGGCCATGTAGGCCGCGGAGCGGTCGACCTTCGAGGGATCCTTGCCGGAGAACGCGCCGCCGCCGTGTCGCCCCCGGCCGCCGTACGTGTCCACGATGATCTTCCGGCCGGTGAGGCCGCAGTCGCCCAGCGGGCCGCCGACCTCGAACTTGCCGGTCGGATTCACGTGCACGGTGATGTCGTCGTTCCACCATGCCTCCAGAACGGGCTTGATGATGTGCCTGGTGATCTCGGCGTGCAGATCATCCTGGCGGTCGTTCCATTCGGGGCCGTGCTGGGTGGAGAGCACGACCGTATCCACGCTCTTGGGAGTACGGCCTTCGTAGAGCACGGTGACCTGGCTCTTGGCGTCGGGACGAAGGTGCGGAATGGTGCCGGCTTCGCGTACCTCCGCGTGCTTGGCCACCAGCTTGTGGCTGAGATCGATCGGCAGGGGCATGAGCGATTCGGTCTCGTTGCAGGCGAATCCGAACATCAGTCCCTGATCGCCCGCGCCCTGTTCCTTGTGCAGCCCGGTTCCCTCGTCGACGCCCTGGGCGATGTCGGGAGACTGCTTGTCCAGGGAGACGAGCACGGCGCAGCTTTCGGAGTCGAATCCCATGGCCGCATCGATGTATCCGATGCGTCGCACGGTTTCCCGGACGACCTTGGGGATGTCCACGTAGCCACCGCAGGTGACCTCGCCGGCGACCACCGTCATGCCGGTCGTGACCATGGTCTCGCAGGCGACACGGGATCCGGGATCCTCGCTCAGCATCGCGTCCAGAATGGCGTCGGAGATCTGGTCGGCCATCTTGTCGGGATGCCCCATGGATACGGATTCGGAGGTGAAGAGGTGGCTGCGATTGGACATGAAGGGGGCTCGCAAGGGGTTGAAGACGGGTTCCGGAACGGGCCGGAGTGATGAGACGGCATGGTAGTCGCAGCGTTGATCAGTCTCAACCGAACTCCCGGCGTTCGATCGTCGGCGGTCGTGTCGAACCGGTTTTTTTTGTTCGACCCTTGCCCACGGGTGCCGTGGGGGAGAGGATAGAGTGGTCCGGATCGATGCAGGAGCACAGTGCATGCCAGTACAGATGGAACTCGCGAGGATCTTCATACGCGAGATGACTGACATGCAGGTGATCGAACTCCGCGAACTGGACGGTGATCGATCGTTCCCGATCGTGATCGGCCTGCCCGAAGCGTTCGCCATCGAGCGTCGACTCAAGGGGGTGGAGGTGCCGCGTCCGCAGACCCACGACCTGCTCGCCACGATGATCGGTCAGCTGGGCGCGAGGCTCGATCGAATCGTGATCCACGAACTTCACGAGGGGACCTTCTACGCCATGCTCTGCATCGAGCAGGACGGACGGGAGATCGAGATCGACTGCCGCCCCTCCGATGCGATCGCCCTGGGGGTTTCGGAGCAGGTGCCGATCTACGTCAGCGAGCAGGTGCTCGACGCCATCGACGAGGAACCGACGGACCAATCGCCTGATCCCGATGCGAATCCGCACGACTGGGACTGAGGACCGCCCCATGGCCGACATCACTCCCATGCCGCCGATGCGTGACCAGGTGCAGTTCGAGGGATCGATCAAGGATCGCCCGGACGACTTCCTCGTCTACGAGATTCCGAAGTACGAACCCTGTGGAGAGGGCGAACACCTGTACCTGCGCATCCGCAAGTCGGGCGTGTCCCACGACGATTTGATCTCGACCGTCGCCCGGGCCTGCTCGGTGCCCGTGCGTGCCATCGGATTCGCGGGCATCAAGGACACGAAGGCCGTCACCGAGCAGACGCTGTCGGTGCACCGGCCCGATTCGGATCACGCGCCGGTCATCGACGACGACCGCATCGAGGTGTTGTGGATGGATCGGCATCGCAACAAGTTGCGACGCGGCCACCTGGCCGGCAATCGGTTCGTGATCCGGGTCCGTGGAATCGATCCGCTGCGGGTGACGGACACCTGGTCGCGACTGCGCGTGCTGGCCGATCACGGGGTGCCCAACGCATTCGGACCGCAGCGATTCGGGCGCACCGGCGACAACCATCTGCTCGGCCTGCTCATGCTTCGCGAGGACTGGGCCGGGCTTGCGGCGCGGCTGGGCGACGGGCGACCGGGCCGTCTCGAGGAACGGATCCGCAGGTCCATCGAGGACGGCAGGGATCCCAGGGAGGCATGTCGCGTGGTACCGGGTCGATTGCGACGCTTCTGGAACGATTCCCTGCAGTCGGCGCTGTTCAATGCGGTCCTGGCCGAGCGGATCGCGCACGGTGACTGGAACCGTCTCCGGGTCGGAGATGTGGCCTGGAACCACGACACCCGAAGGACATTCGTGGTGTCTTCCGGAGATCTGGCGGACGAGGCGACGATGCAGCGCCTGCAGGAGGGTGTGCTCGCGCCGACCGGCCCGATGTGGGGACGTGCGATGCGGTCGCCGGACGATCCGGTCGCGGCGATGGAACGGGGCGTGGCGGATGCACTGGATCCCGAACTCGTTCCGCTGCTGGTCGATGCGGGACGTTCGCGTGGTGACCGGCGTCCTCTGGTGGTGCCGCTCGCGCACGCGTCGATTCTGTCGGAGATGGACGAGCACGGCGGCTGCATCACCGTCCAGTTCGAACTGCCGCCCGGAGCCTACGCGACCACGGTGCTGCGGGAACTGTTCGGGGAGTCAACGGTTGCGACGGGACTTGAAGAAGTCTGACAGCAGCCGTGCGCATCGGGGCTCGAGTACGCCCCCCTGGACCTGCACGACATGGTTGAGTCGCTCGTCTTCGGGAATCATGTAGAGCGACTCGCAGGCTCCGGCCTTCTCGTCCCAGGCGCCGAAGAGCAGGCGACCGAGGCGTGCATTCACGAGGGCGCCGGCGCACATCGGACACGGTTCGAGGGTCACGGCCATGCTGTACCGGTCGAGTCTCCATCCACCCACGTGTCTGCCCGCTTCGCGCAGGGCGACGATTTCGGCGTGTGCCGTGGGATCGTGGTCGTGTTCGCGACGGTTGCTTCCGGTGGCGATGATCCGTTCGTCGTCGTAGATCACCGCGGCCACGGGAATCTCGCCGTCACGTCCGGCCGCGGCGGCGAGCTCGATCGCGTGTTCCATCATGGCGAGGTCCCGGGGGGACGGCCCTGCGTCGGTCACGGTCGCGGCTCCGCATCACCGGCCAGTCGGGAGGCGGGGATGAACTGCAGGATGACGACTCCCAGTTCGTAGAGCAGGTACAGCGGAATCAGCATCATGAGCATGGACATGACGTCCGCCGGGGTGGTGATCGCGGCGACGAGCCCGCACACCAGCAGGGCCCACTTGCGGTTTCGCTTCAACAGTTCGGTGTCCACGATTCCCAGCCACCCCAGCAGGACGATCACCAGAGGCATCTGGAAGGCCACGGCGATGCCCAGCAACAGGATGAGCACGAAGTTGATGTAGCTCGTCAGTCGGAAGGCCTGCCAGATCGCATCCGTTCCTTCCAGGGGAAGTTGAAGGATCCGCACGGTGTTCTCACGCTCGGGCTCGGGCACCGCGATCTGCAGGGTGCCTTCGGGCATGAGGACCCACGCGTCGCCGGCGGTGGGGGCCACCGGCTCCTCCGTGATCAACGGAAGACGGCCCAGACCTTCGGTCGCGGTGGCGTCCGGCGCGACCTCGATCAGACTCGGTCTCGCTTCCAGCGAACCCCCGATGACCATCAGCACCTCAAGCATGAGCGGAAGCATCACGAAGTACATCAGAAGGATGCCCGATGCGGTCAGGACGGCGCTGCCCGGCACCAGGAAATGCACGAACCGCCGCTCACGCGGGTACAGCCCCGGGCCGATGAAGAGCCATGCCTGCCAGAGGAGCCAGGGAAGCGAGCAGACCAACGCGGCGATGATGCTGACCTTGATCTTCAGCAGCAGGAACTCCGGCGGGCTCAGGACCTGCAGCTGTTGGGGGAATCCGTAGTCGAGCTGCACGCTCTGCAGCGGTGCCATGAGCCAGAGCAGCAGCCAGTCGCCGGCCACGAAGAAGAGGATTGCCAGCGGAACCGGGGCAGCCAGAGAGATGATGATGCGTTTCCGGAGTTCCTCCAGGTGATCGCCGAAGGCCATTCGGTACTCTTCCGGATTGTGCGGCATGTTCGGCATGGAGGTTCCTGGGCGTTCGGGGTCGGAAAGCGACTTGTCCGGTATCACAGGGTAGCAGCCCTGTACCTTCGTGGCCCCCGGGGGTAGGCTGGCTCATCATGCCAAGCGGCAAGGACTATTACGCGATCCTGGGTGTCCAGCGAACGGCCTCGGCGGACGAGATTCGCAAGGCCTATCGCTCGCTGGCCCGGAAGTACCATCCCGACGTCTCCACCGAAGGCGACGCCGGAGACCGATTCAACGAGGTCCAGCAGGCCTACGAAGTGCTTTCCGATGAGGAGAAGCGTCGGGCCTACGACCAGTTCGGAGATGCCGGCGCCGGAGCGGCGGGCTGGTCGGGCTACGGAGGCGGTGGTGGGGGTGATGTCGATCCGGATCGGTTCCAGGACATCTTCGAGCAGATGTTCGGAGGTGGCGGTCCCTCTCCGGGCGGCAATCCCTTCGGTGGCGGTGGAGGTGCGGCTCGTCCCCGACGGGGCGGTGATGTCAACTCGAGCATGACGGTGACCTTCATGACCGCGGCCCAGGGGGGCGTGGAGGAGATTCGTCCGGACGGGGCGTCCGTCGAGGTGCGCATTCCCGCCGGGATCGATGACGGGGGCAAGTTGAGACTTCGCGGCCGTGGGCAGCCCGGTCTGCACGGTGGAGAAGCCGGTGATCTGATCGTCACCGTGCACGTGGGCGCCCACCCGGTGCTTCGTCGCGACGGACTCGACCTCATCGTGGATGTTCCGATCAGCCTCGCCGAGGCGGGATTGGGAACGGTGGTGCGGGTTCCGTTGCTGAAGGGATCGATCGAACTGAAGATTCCTCCGTGCACCTCGAGTGGACGGCGACTGCGGGTGCCCGGGAAGGGCATCGTTGACGATCGCCAGCGCACCGGAGACTTCTACGCCCAGGTGCAGGTGGTGTCGCCCGAGGAGCTCGGAGATGACGCGCGTTCGTTGCTGGAGCAGCTGGCGACTGCACTTCCCGATCCACGAAGCGAACTGCCCGGAATCGATTCGGTGGACGCTTCGTGACCACCGGGGATACGCCTGCAGTCGTGCTGGTCTCCGGCGGCCTCGATTCGGCCACCGTGCTCGCCATCGCCCGTGATCGGGGATACCTCTGCCATGGGATCAGCTTCGACTACGGCCAGCGTCATCGCTTCGAACTCGACGCCGCGGAGGCCGTGTGTCGTGCCGGCGGCGCCGCCTCGCACCGTGTGCTCCGGATCGATCCCGCTCCGTTCTCGGGATCGGCCCTGACCGATGGCGGCGAGGTGCCGATGGGACGCAGCGATGAGGACATCGAGTCCGGAATCCCCGCAACCTACGTGCCGGCCAGGAATCTGGTGTTCCTCTCCATGGCGCTGGGCGTGGCCGAGGGGTTGGGGGCCGTGGATCTGTTCATCGGGGTCAACGCCGTCGACTACTCGGGGTATCCCGACTGCCGGGGCGAGTTCGTCGAATCGTTCCAGCGTACGGCCAATCTGGCGACCCGGGTCGGCGTGGAATCCGATGCGGTGCGGGTGCACGCACCATTGCTGGATCTGACCAAGGCGGAGGTCGTTCGCCGCGGTGCGGCGCTGGGGGTCGACTACGGGCTGACGAACAGCTGCTACGCGCCGGGGGACCGAGGGCAACCGTGCACGATGTGCGACGCGTGCCGCCTGCGGGAGCGGGGGTTCCGGGAGGCGGGACTCGAGGATCCGGTCAGACGTCGATGTTCCTGACGTCGAGGGCGTGATCCTCGATGTAGGTGCGTCGAATCTCGACCTCCTCGCCCATCAGGGTCGCGAACAGTTCGTCCGCCTTGGAGGCGTCGTCGAGGGTGACCTTGAGCAGGGTCCGCTGGGTGGGATCCATGGTGGTTTCCCAGAGCTCCTCGGGATTCATTTCGCCCAGCCCCTTGAACCGCTTGATCTCGATGTTTCGCCGGCCGACGTTGCGGAGCGAGTCGATGATGTCGGGAACGTTGGCGACGTCGACCACGGACTCCTTGTCGGTGCCCGCGTCGACGAGCCAGGCGAACTTCGTGGGCATCGCCTCGCCGGTGACCGCCTCCTCGTTCACGAGGCTCCAGTGGTCCATCGTCAGTCCGTACTCGGCAAGTCGATCGATGATGGCATCGATCTCACGGTTCTCGTGCAGTTCGCGAAGGGTGGCGGGCTGGTGCCCGTTGGTCGTGGCCGGTTCACCGGTCTCGAGCACGAGGTCGTGCTCACCCATGAACGCTCCGGCCTCCTCCTCCGTCCAGCAGAGGTGCTCGCCGCCGATCCACGACACGCGCCAGGAGGGGAGCGTGCCCCGTTCGGCTCGGAGTGCGAGCAGATCGGCGAAGTCGAATCCCCGACGCTGGGAGATGGTGACGAGTTCCAGCATTCGTGTCAGCAGCTGGACGGCCTGCTGCAGGCGATCGCCTCCGAGTCGCTCGGCCTCGGCCGTGCAGGTCTCGTCGCGGATCACGAGTTCCGAACTGCCGAGGGCGAGTTCGGTCAGCTGGTTGTTCATCTCCCCTTCGTCGATCACGTAGTGGCTCTTGCGGTTGCGGGTGATCTGGAAGAGGGGTGGTTGCGCGATGTAGATCTTGCCTTGTCGAAGCAGTTCCGGCATCTTCCGGAAGAAGAACGTCAGGAGCAGCGTCCGGATGTGCGATCCGTCCACGTCGGCGTCGGTCATGATGATGATCCGGCCGTAGCGGAGCTTCTCGATCTCGAAATCACTGTCGATGCCGCACTGCAGCGCCTGGATCAGGATGCGGATCTCCTCGAACGCGAGGACCTTGTCGATGCGGGCCTTCTCCACGTTCAGGATCTTGCCCTTCAGCGGCAGGATGGCCTGGGTGTCGTGATCGCGACCACCCTTGGCGGAACCGCCGGCGGAGTCGCCTTCGACGATGAAGAGTTCGG
>CAJWBW010000047.1:0-8483 GCA_913020415.1 uncultured Phycisphaerae bacterium
ATCATCGGCCGTACCGAGCGATGCCAGCAGCAGAACGGCGGTGCTGATCATTCGCCGTGCTTTCCGCCCAGGCCGCCCTGCGCCGAGGCGATGAGGGTCTCGAGTCGACCGATCGCATTGGAGGACTGGGCCTTGAAGACCATGTAGGGAAACAGCGTCACCAGGGCGACGATCAACCCGAAGGCGGTCGTGATGAGCGCCGAAGCGATGCCGCCGGCGACCTCCCGCGGATCGGTCAGCGTGGACTGGCTCCCGAGCAGCTGGAACGACTGGATGATTCCGATCACGGTCCCGAGAATCCCCAGCAGCGGCGCAGCGGTGATGATCGTCGAGAGCACGACCATGTAGCGATCGAGCCCGCTGCGAATCGAATCCACCGCCTGCATGGCGACCGCATCCGACGTCCCGTCGTCGAGCATTCGATTCACCACCCGGCCGTAGGGACTCGAATCGCCTGCGACCATCTCACGGGCGCGATCCGCCTGACCGGACTGCAGGGCCGAGTTCAGTCCGTCGAGGCGTTCCAGGTGACTCCGTCCCGTCAACGAGAGCCAGAAGCAGATCCGCTCGATGATCAGGGCCACGCTGCACACGCTGAGGATCAGCAGCGGAATCATGACGTAGCCGCCGCGATCCATCAGCATTTCGAACGTGTTCAGTACGTGATCCATCGAAGGTATGATACTGGCATTCCATCGGACACAGACGTCACCATGACCCCCGAACAGACCATGCACGAATCAGATCTCTTCACCGAACCAGCCGCCCTGGTCGAGGCCGCCCTCACCTCGGCAATCGACGCTGCGGACCTGCCGGCGAACCTGCGCGAAGCCGCCAGCTGGGGGGTGCTGGGCGGCGGCAAGCGACTGCGTCCGACGCTGATGCTGATGAGCTGCCGGGCGGTCGGCGGACGGATGGAGTCGTCGATCCCGGCGGCGGTGGCACTGGAACTCATCCACTGCTTCAGCCTCATCCACGACGACCTGCCGGCGCTGGACAACGATGCCCTGCGACGCGGTCGGCCAACCCTGCACGTGAAGTCCGGAGAAGCCATGGCGATCCTCGCGGGCGACCTCATGCTCTCGCTCGCATTCCAACAGCTCACGGATCCTGCACTGGATGCGTCCGTTGCGCGTTCGCTGGTGTCCGAACTGGCCCGGGGCACGACCTTGATGGTCATCGGACAGACCTACGACACCCTTGGCGGCCTTCCGGAGGAGCTCGAAGCACGCGAACAGCTCCAACTCGTCCACCGCAACAAGACCGGCGCGCTGCTTCGTGCCGCGTGCCGGATGGGCGGATTCTGCGGCAACGCCGACGACACCAGCATGAAATGCCTCACGGAGTACGGGGAGGCCGTCGGTCTCATGTTCCAGGTCGTGGATGATCTGCTGGATGTCACCCAGACCGCCGAACACATCGGCAAGGCCACCAACAAGGACCACGACATGGGCAAGCTCACCTACCCCGGCCTCCTGGGAGTCGAGGAGTCCCACCGGGTCGTGAAAGAGCTCGAACAGCGAGCCCTGGATGCCCTGGAACCGCTCGGAACCGAAGCGGATCCGCTGCGTGATTTGGGGCGATTCATGGCGATTCGCACGAAATAGACTAGACTTCTCCGGTTCGGGGCATATGGATGTGATCTGGACCACATCACCCCGCCCGGGCGAGAAAGACACGCACGCCATGGAATCCACCCCCCTACTGCAGAACATCGGTTCCCCCGCCGATCTGAAGCAGCTGTCGGTGGATCAACTGCCCGACCTTGCGGCGGAGATCCGCCACGCGATCTGCGAGCAGGTGAAGCTCAGCGGCGGCCATCTGGCACCGAACCTCGGGGTGGTGGAACTCACCATCGCACTGCACTACGTGTTCGACTTCGGCCACGATCGACTGCTGTTCGACGTCGGGCACCAGTGCTATCCGCACAAGCTGCTCACCGGACGGACCCATCTGCTGCCCCGTCTACGGCAACGGGACGGCATGGCCGGTTTTCCGGAACCACGCGAGTCGAACTTCGATCTGTTCTCGGTCGGACACGCGGGCACGGCCATCTCCACCGCAGTGGGCATGGCCAGGGGCGACCGGCTTCGCGGTGAGTCCTTCTCCAAGGACAATCCCGACGGCCGTCGGGTCGTCGCGCTGGTCGGAGACGCAAGCATCGTCAACGGACTTGCCATGGAGGGACTGAACAACGCGGGAACCCTGGGCCGCCAGATGCTGGTGATCCTGAACGACAACGGGATGAGCATCGCCAAGCCGCAAGGAGCCGTCGCAGGCTACTTCAACCGGATACGCATCAACTCCGCATACCGTTCGATGAAGAAGACCGCCAAGGACATCTTCAAGTCGATTCCGGGAGGCTCCGCCCTCCGGGACATGAGCCACCGCTTCAGTGAAATGGCGAAGGAAGCGGTCACCGAGGACAACTGGTTCGAGAAGTTCGGGCTCCTGACGGTCGGCCCCATCGACGGCCACGACCTCCCGACCCTGGTCGACATGCTCGGCGAAGTCCGGGACTTCGAACATCCGATGGTGCTGCACGTCCACACCATCAAGGGCAAGGGCTACGAGTTCAGTGAAGGAGACGCCACGACCTTCCACTCCCCCAAGCCGTTCTCCGTGAACGGATGCCGGGTCGAGCTGAAGTCCTCCGGTCGAAGCTTCACCAGTGCGTACGCCGATGCCATGTGCGATCTGATGGAACGGGACGAATCGGTCGTCGCGTGCACCGCCGCGATGCCCGACGGCACCGGCATCAAGCAGTGCATGGACCGGTTCCCGGATCGAACCTGGGACACCGGCATCTGCGAATCGCATGCCATGGACATGATGGCGGGCCTGGCGAAGTCGGGGCTGAAGCCGTTCTTCGCGGTCTACTCCACCTTCCTCCAGCGGGCGTTCGACCAGGCCTTCCAGGAGGTGGCGTTGCAGGGACTGCCGGTTCGCCTGTGCCTCGATCGTGCCGGACTCGTCGGCGGCGACGGTGCCGTGCACCATGGCTTCTGCGATGTGAGCATCCTCTCCGTGTTTCCCGACGCGGCCCTGATGGCGGCCATGGACGAGGCCAGCCTCGAGGCAGCACTCGAGTTCATGCGCAACTACGAGACCGGCCTGTCCTGCGTCCGCTATCCGCGTGACGATGTGGACGAACGTTTCGCCCGGGACTGCCCACCGTTCGAACTGGGCAGGGCACGGGCCCTGCTCCGGCACGAGGATCCGGACATCGCGGTGCTGGGCTACGGCGTGATGGCCGTGACCGCAGTGGAAGCCGCCGATGCGATCGGACCGGACGCGAAGATCGACGTCTACGATGCCCGGTTCGCCAAGCCGGTGGACACCGAACTGATCCGTTCCCTCATCGAACGAAAGATTCCCATCGTGACCATCGAGGATCACTCGATCACCGGAGGATTCGGCAGCGCCGTGCTGGCGGCCGCTCACGATCAGGGACTGGACACCAGAGGTATCACCCGCCTCGGCCTGCCCGAGACGTGGATCTACCAGGGAGGCCGTGGCGAGCAACTTGCCGAAGCCGGCCTCGATCGGGACAACCTCGTGCGGGTGCTTCGTCACGTCATGGCCGGCGACCCCGTTCCCATGGTGCTGACCGAACCGGTGCCGGTCGTCACCAACGGGTGAGATCGGGCATCAGGGCATGCGTGCCGTGTGCTGCTGACGACGATCCAACGGCATCAGCAGCATTGCGATGGTCTCGAAGTAACGATCGGTCAGTCGTTCGAACTGTGCGAAGTACCGGTCCGTCTCCACTTCAATCGCCGCCACGTCGAGACCGAGCTCCCGGACCAGATCGGCATCGTCCGCCGTCCAGGCTTCGATCTGCCCCACTTCGATCTCGGGATGGTACTGCACGCCGTAGGTCCGAACGCCGAGACGCCATCCCTGCACGTCACCCCGGTCACCCCGACTGAGCACTCGAGCCCCGTCGGGCAGCTCCTTCACCGTGTCGCGGTTCCAATGGAACTGCATCCAGTTCCACGGCAGGCCCTTGTGCAACGGGTCCTCACGTCCGTCCGGGGAGAGATCGACGCCCGCCCAACCCAGACGCGGCCCCTCGTCCATCGACTCCACGGTGCCACCGAGGGCACGGGCGAACAGCTGCGAGCCGAGGCAGACACCGAACATCGGAATCTCGGCGTCCTGCGCGGCACGGATGAATTCCAGCAGGGAGGCCATCCACGGCAGCCCGTCGTCGTTGGCCGACTGCGGACCACCGAAACAGAGGACGGCATCGACATCGATCAGATCCGACGGCACGACGTCTCCACGATGCAGACGTCTGGTATCCAGCCGGTGGCCATGGTTCTGAAGCGTGACGCCCATTCTTCGGGCCCCGGCGAGATCGCTGCATTCAATGACGATGGTGGGCATGCGCGGAGACTACGCCCGAGTGGCCGCCACGGCAAGTAGCGGGACTCAGCGGCCGTCGTGCCGCATCGCGATCGTGGCATCGTGACCGCGGTAGTAGTGCTGATCGAAGCTGACCAGCGACGTGCACGACATCGCCCAATCCAGCCATCCGACGGTGTCGAACCGGCTGGCGGGCGACAGATCACGTCCCTCCCACTCCGCGTGGGGCCGGTTGGAGAGGAAGTTGAACACGATGCCACGGCGAGCCGCCGCAAAGGACCGGCCGACGAGAGCCCGTGCCGTGGATTCGTCCATGGAGTTCAGCGTCCCGGAAATGAACACCCAGTCCGCCGAGACCGAGTGGAGTACGTCTTCGTCACGAACCGGATCCGCCACCATGAATCCGCACCGGGAATCATCGAACTCGGCCGCGACCTCCACCATCTCCGGCACCGCGTCGAGACCGAGGTACCCGCTGAAGGGAAGATGGCAGTCCACCAGGTAGCGAGCCAGGTCCCCGACACCGCAGCCGAGATCGACAATGACGCCCGGTTCGTCCCCCTCGAGACCGGCCAATGTTGCCAGCATGTGGAAACGCCGCTGCTGTCCCTCCCGGGACGACCAGAGCGTCGCATCGAATCCCGCACCGGACGACGCAACGGCGTCGAGGTAGGGCTTCAGGTATTCAGGATCGGATCCGTTCATTTCCTTGGTCCGCCTTGTGGCCATTCAGGCCAGCATCTCATGGCATCAGGATAGGATGATTCCATTCATGAAGCACCGTCCAGGACCAATCTGCCTGCTCCTCCTCGCACTCGCACCGGCGAGCGGCCTGCTCGCCGTCGATTCGGACTCGCTGACCGATGCGACGGTCGAAGAAGCCCGGGAAGCCATCATCGAGATGATCTGGTCCCACCAGGACCCCGATCGGCACTGGGATCCGGTGAAGATGCCGGAATACGAAAGCACCAACCAGCACCTCGGTGGGTACACGGCACTGGCGTGCCTGGCCCTGATCACCGCCGGGGAGAGCTATCAGGATCCACGATTCAAGAAACCGCTGGCGGACCTTGAGCGGGCCGAACTCCGGGGCACCTATGCGGTCTCGACCCGGGCGGCCATCTGGGCCGAACTTCCACAACGATTCCGACCCCGGCTGCAACAGGATGCCAACTGGCTCGTGGAAAGCTGGAATGCCGACGCGGCCGGGTGGGACTATCGGGCGAATCCGGATCGAACCCTTTCACGTCCGTCACCGTCCGTGCGGCACTTTGGCACCCTGGCCCTCTGGGCCGCCAGCCGTCGCGGCGTCGTCGTTCCTCCCGGACTCCTCGATGCCCTCGAACGCGTCACGATCCGGAACCAGTTGCCCGACGGCGCCTGGCACTACCCTTCGACCGGTCAACCCCGAAGCAGCGGTTCGATGACTGCGGCCGGCCTGCTGACGCTCTACATCACGCAGGAACTGCTGCACGCCGAGGAGTACCGACGGCTCAGCCGGGACACCTCCTCACCGGTCTCCGACGCCATTGAACGCGGATTGGACTGGATGGACTCGAACTACGATCCGGGACGCAACCCCGGAGGCGGACGCGGTTCCAGATTTCCGATGTACTACCAGTACGCGGTGGAGCGGGTGGCGCTGGCGGGCGGACTGCGGACCTTCGGAGGGCACGACTGGTTCCGGGAGGGTGCCGCGACGATTCTGGATCGTCTGTTCGACGACGGCGGCGGCGAACTGGTGCTCAAATCCTCCTACGGACCGGACGGAAAGGCGTCCGCGCTCCGTGAACTCTGCTTCTCACTGCTCTTCCTGAGCCGGGGTCGGGCCCCCATCGCGGTGAACAAGCTCCGGTTCGAAGGCCGATGGAACAACCGTCCCCGCGACATGGTGAACTGGACCCGCTGGCTGAGCGAAGAACGTGAAATCGATGTCAACTGGCAGGTCGTCGACATCGAGACCGAGCCCGAGACCTGGCTCGACGCGCCCATCCTCTGCATCGTGTCCGACAAGGAACTCCCCTGGATCACGCCCCAACGGGATGCGATTCGCACGTTCCGAAAGGAATCCACCGCCTATCTGGAGCGACGAAGCAACGGCACCCTCGCAGAGGGTGAACGCCCACCCCGTCCACCGTCGATCGTCGAAGTGGAGAGGATCCGCCGCTTCATCGCCCGCGGCGGACTGGTCCTTGCCATCAACGAAGGACGATCGAGCTCCTTCGCCGACAGCGTGAAGGACATGGCCACCCTGCTCAACCCCGGAGCCGAATGGGACATCGTGGCGCAGGATGACCCGATCTACCGCTACCCGGTCAAGGTGGGCAAGCGAGCCAAGATCCTCTCGATGTCCAACGGCGTCCGGGATCAGATCCTGCTGGTGCCCGGCGGTGACATCACCGCCGACCTCCAGGTGATCAACCGCCGGTCGGAGTCGATCCTGCAGACGCTTTCCAACATCCACGCACAGGCCTCCGGCATGAACCGCTTTCGGCCGCGACTGGATGCCGCCCGGTCGGACTGGACCGATCCCCGTGGATCCACGACCGCCTCACTGGTTCGTGGTGTCCATGGCGGAAACTGGAAAGCCGAACCGGATGCGATGCGTGGGCTCCAGAGTGCACTCGCGGAATCCCACGACATCTTCCTGACCGCACGCGATCGCCGCATTTCCGATCTCACGCGAAATGGTCGCCCCGATCTGCTGGTGCTTTCGGGAACCGAGGCGACTTCGCTTGGTGAAGCCGACTGGCAGGCCATCGAACAGTACGTCCGTCGTGATCGGGGTGTCGTGCTGATCGAACACGCGGGTGGTTCCGACGCCGGCGTCTTCGCCGCCACCCTTGAACAGGCGGCGATGGATCGATTCTCCGCTCCGGTGCGATCCGCACGGCGGACGGCCGTGATCACCGGTGACGGACTGGCCGACGCCGAGGATTGCTCCTCCGTGCGATGGACGCCCTATTCCGTCATGGAGGTGTTCGGCGCCGGAGAACGGGAACCAAGACTCCGGTGCATCGAGGTGGACGATCGTCCGGCGATCTTCTTCAGCCGGGAGGACCTCAGTCACGCCCTCCTCGACCAGCCGAGCTGGCGGATCCACGGCTACGACCATGATTCGGCCGTGAACCTGATGGCCAACCTGATTCGATTCGGAATCGCCAGTCGACCCGCCACGCCATGAGAGGCAACGGCCCATCATGGATGGTCACCGGATGCGGTGCACTCCTGCTGGGCATCGCGATCGGAGTCTGGCTCATCCCCGCCTGGACCAGATCCTCGCAGCTCGAGGCGATCGCCTCGAAAAGCGTGGAGAGCAGATCCCTCGCATGGACCTGGTGGAACACCGCCGAGGATGGAGTCGAACCACGTGCGGCCGTGCAACTGGACGAGATCAACGACGTCCTGCAGGAGGCACCGGACGAAGCGCTGCTCCACGCCGCGGACCAGCTGCGGCGCATGGGGTACTGGGGTTGGCGCACGCAGCCACCGGAACTGATCTCACGTCATCTTCGAGTGCTCATCCGGCGGGGGCACATCCTCGATCTCGAAGACGTCGTCCAACTGATTGAATCGGCGCCCCTGGACGCCGCCCCCCACCACGTGATCGACCCGACCGTGACGCTGCTGGAACACGGCGATCCGTACACCGCGGCGGCGACGTTCGAATCGCTGGCCGCGTGGGCGGGCATCGATCCCCGCCTCGCACGGGTGCTCGACCGCCTGCCTGAAGACCGGCTCGAATGGGGAACGCCCTATCGCGCTTGGCTGGAACAGGGCCCGGCACCGATTCGCATCGACGTGACGACGCCGTACCGATCCACCGACGAGGACACCGAACCCGACGATCAACTGGTCGTCCAGACACTGATGCTGGACGAGATCGATCGCAGGAACACCAGCCTCGGCCGCATCGCCATCCGACTCGACGATCCGGACCCGCATCGAAGGCAGATCTCCGCCCTGCTGGCGGCGCTGCGCGGCGACGACGGGACGGCGGTTGCCGAAGCCATGCTCATCGAACGCGATCCGCAGACGAGATTGACCATGCGACTCGCCCTGGATGCGCTGGATCGACCGACCACCGACGACGATCCGCGGGAGTTTGCCTG
>CAJWBW010000048.1:0-8422 GCA_913020415.1 uncultured Phycisphaerae bacterium
AAGCCAAGTCCGACGACGCCGCCGACGCCGCCGATGGCGATTCCGGTTCCGGCGACTCCTGATCGCATCACCTTCTGCCGCACGCGAACATCCACTCCCCGGAGTGGAGTGTCAGCGCATCATGTCCGCGATGATCCCGAGGCCCTCGGCCAGAGTGTCCTCGTCGGCGGCCATGCTCAGCCTGAAGTGCGTGTCGTGGCGGCTGAACACATTCCCCGGAATGAGGATCACATTTCGTCGGATGGCTTCCTCGCAGAATTCCGCGGCCGTGCAATCGAGGTGGGGAGGCACCCGGACGAACGCGTAGAACGCACCGCCGGGCTCGGGAAGATCGGTCAGCGGCGACAAGGTCTCCACGACCATGGTGCTGCGGGCGTGGTAGCGGTCGACGATCGGCTGCATGTCGGTGTGGAGGGCGACATCGGCGCCCGCCTGGGCCATCGAGGGGGCGCAGACGAAGGAATACTGCTGCAATTTGGCCATCTCCGTGATCAGCCAGGCGGGACCGGCGGCGTAGCCGAGTCGCCAGCCGGTGCAGCCGTAGGTCTTGCCGAAGCCTCTGATCAGGAGCATGTCCTCTGAATGTCGGGCCGGACTGGGGCAGTGTCCGGTGGGGTCCAGGTGCTCCGGCCAGGTGAACAGATCGTAGATCTCGTCGGAGATCAGCATGACTCCGCGGCTCCGGCAGAGTTCGGCGAGGTCCCGAAGTTCGTCGTCCGTGAGCACGACGCCCGTGGGATTGGCGGGAGAGTTGACCAGGACGATCTTGGTCCGATCGGTGAGGAGCGGTTCGACCCGTTGGGCCGTCATGCGAAAGTCCGGATAGGTGTCGCACAGCGTGATCGTCGCGTTGGTCATGGGTCCCAGTGCCGTGTACACCACGAAGTAGGGGTCCGCGACGATCGCTTCGTCACCGGGATCGAGAAGCGCCATGAACGAGAGCAGAAGTGCGCCGCTCGTTCCGGAGGTGACGATCGCGTCGAGCGTGTCGGACTCCATGTCCCAACCGACGTCCCGTTGCACGTGGCCGCGAATCGATTGCAGCAGGGTCTGGTCGCCGGTGGTGAGCGTGTAGCCGTTGCGGTCGTTTCGGATCGCATCGATCGCGGCCTGCTTGATCGGTTCGGGAACCGCGAAGTCCGGCTGGCCGATGGAGAGATTGATGGGATGCTCGAGCTTGGCTCCAAGCTGAAACGCCTTCCGGATGCCGGAGACGTCGATGGCGTTCACTCGTCTTGAAAGCAGGTCGTGGCCAGTCACGGCCACAGGGTAGCGAGTCGAAACGAACGGCGAAGGCAATGAAAATCCCCGTTGAAGCACGAGGCCTCAACGGGGAGGAGGGGAGAAAGAATCCGTGTCGCGCCCGAAGAGGCACGACCCGGTCCCCAGCGGATCGGCCAAATCTTCCTGGTCGGGCCACAATTTCCCCATCTTCACCCCTGCGGGTGCTTTCAGGAGCGTTCCTGGCCGGTAAACGGGTATGAGACGCCCTCGGAGACCCCGGCGAGCAGCTTCGCCCACCCGGCCGCCTGCTGATCAGGATCGTGGAGGTCGGCGATTCGCTCGGTGGCTCCGGAGGAGATCGACAGGCGGTGTCCGGGGTGCTCGAGCAGCTGCAGCAGGGCCGCGGCCCACTCCTCGCCGGACGTGCCCTCGACGATCACGGCGGTCTTCCCGTCGACCAGCCAATCGAGTTCCTGCGAGGGTGCGGACAGGATGGTTCGTCCCGCGGCCATTGCCTCCAGAACCATGGTGCGGACCCGGGTGCCCCGATGTGGGTGCACGATGAGATCGCAGGTCGTCATCAGGTTGCGCACCTGGGTTGCATCGGCAATGGTCGAGACGTGGTCCAGCAGGCCGCGTGCGTCGGCTTGTCGCCAGGCCTGGTGACCGTCGGCTGCGTCGAGTTCCATGCAGATCTGGAGATCGGGAAGGATCCCGACCACCGGTTCGAGGCCGGCGAGCACACCCTGCACGACATCGGGGTCTCCATCGCAGGCCAGCAGGGCCAGTGTCGGCGCAAGTCCGAGTTCGTGGTTGGCGGTGTCCGGCAGTTCGATGCCCGGACGGATGCACTGCACGATGTCGGTCCCGACCCGACGAACCAGTCGGGATGCCAGCGCCGGCGTCGGAGCCACCCAGGCGCCCACATGTTCCATCTTCGCAGACGCCAGCTTGGTGTCCTCGATGGTCCAGGCGGAGACGATCACGGGACATTCCAGATGTCGTGCGGTCGCTTCCGCTTCCGGGTGCAGTCCGGTTCCGATGCACAGCACGACATCGGGCGGATTCCGGTGGACCTGCGAGGCGAGGGACTGGGCCGCCCGCTGGCGGATCCAGAGCGGTCCGCTGGGAGGCATCTCGAGCACCGCATCGGCTCCGAGACCATGCTCCTGCAGCCAGTGGAGGTCCTCGGGCAGTTCGTCGGGGAGCACGAGGCTGCAGGTGATGTCGTGGTTGCATTGCAGCCGCTTCAGGAGTCCTTGAAGCATCGGTCCGTCCTCGCGAATGCGAAGTGCATCGATGAACAGCATCAGGTGCATGACGGATCGCCTTGTGCTCGTCGGGTTCGTGGAGGATGCAGCGGATCCAGGGAGGCGGCCATGTCCGTGGAGACGCGGCACGGTCGTCTGGTCGACAGATCGACGTGGACCCACAGGGTGGATGCGGTGCACACGACGACCGGATCGTCCTGTCGCGAAGCGCCGGTCCGCCAGATCACCGTGTCCCGCCACGACTTGGATCGCTTGAGGTCCCGGACCCAGGTGGCGAGCACGAGACTCTCCTCGGCGTGGACTTCGGCGCGGTAGTCGATCTCGTGCCGGGCGACGAACCACATCGTGCCGGCCTCGAGCATCGCCCGGCGACTCCACCCCAGATGCTCCAGATGCAGTTCGGCGCCGCGATCGAGCCAACGCACGTATTCGATGTTCGAGATGTGTGCGACGCTGCGGCTCTCGCCGGCGGTGGTGGTCTCGATCGCGACGAGCCACGGCCGGGGATGCTCCAGTCGCGGAGTGCGGGCCGGCGCGCCAGGCAGGGGAGTCAGTCGGGCCGGAGGCTCAGGCATCGGTGTTTCCTCCGGCGGCCGGATCGATGGACCGCAGGTAGTTCCAGGAGTAGATCCCCGTATCGTGTCCGTCGGAGAAGCGGATGCGTACGGCGTAGGTGCCGATCAGTTCGGCGTCGACCGCCGTCAACGGGGCATCGCTGGTCGCGGACGTCGGAAGGACGGCCAGGGGGTTGCGTTCCAGTTCCTCACGGAGTTCACGGGCTTCGGCGGAGGGGGAATGTCGCCGCAGGTGGGCGATGGGGTAGATGCTGAGGCGGCCGTCGCTCCAATGCACGACCAGCCCGCGGGTCCGATCGAGTTCGAGGTGTCGTGGGGGCAATGCCATGCTGATCCGATTGTACCCGTGGGGATCCGTCGGGCGGGTATGATGTCGATCTGGAGGAACCGGGCTTGTCCGAAACGGCGACGGCAATCACACATCCCGCAGACCGGCTGGTACGGGCCGTGCAGGATCGTCGCACGCCGGTGTGCGTGGGCATCGACCCCGTCCTCGAGCGTCTGCCATCGGCGGTGAAGATGGGGACGCCCGTGGAGTCCATTGAACGGTTCACGGTCCAACTGCTGGATTCGATCGTGGAATCGGTGCCGTGCGTCAAGTTCCAATCCGCCTGCTTCGAGCGGTACGGCGCCGATGGGGTCCGGGCGCTGGAAGCCTGCATGTCGCACGCCCGCGACCTCGGGCTGCACATCGTGTTCGATGCCAAGCGGGGGGACATCGGACTCAGCAATCAGCACTACGCGGCGGGATTCCACCGCACCGGGGCCGACTGGATCACCCTCAACGGATACCTGGGCATCCACTCGTTGGATCCGTACCTCGCATCCGGGCACGGCGCCTTCGTGCTGGTGAGAACCTCGAATCCAGAAGGCACGGTGTTCCAGGATGCCATGCTGAAGGATGGACGCACCGTGGCCGACGCCCTGGCCGATCTGGTGGTCGAGGCCGACGAGGGGCACGTCGGTGCATCCGGCTACAGCAGTCTGGGGGTGGTCGTCGGCGCAACCCAGGGCGGAGCCCATCGACGACTCCGGGACCGCATGGGGCGGCAGATCTTCCTCGTGCCCGGCTACGGCGCGCAGGGGGCCGGGCTGGACGACGTCCTCGAACTCTTCCACGCCGACGGACTCGGCGCGGTCATCACCGCGTCGCGCAGCATCATCTACGCCGCCGCTCCGGAGGATCCGTCGTGGGCCGCCGCGGCGGCGGATGCCGCCGAAGCCATGGCGGATGAACTCGGTCGGGCGGTTGGACTGCGAACCTGATGAAGCTTCACATCGACAAGTCGAGTCTGCTGGTCCTGCTCTGCTTCGGACTGGTGGTCGCTGCGTTGATCGTCCTGCTGCCGATGAATGCGACGAAGGTGCTGGTGCTCGCAGGCATCATGCTGCTGCTGCTGGTCGCGGCCAGCCTGCGGTCGTTCGACGGCAAGCGGGTGGCGGTGCTGGGTTGCTTCGTCGTGGTGCTGCTGCTGCCGGTGATCTTCCGAGGCGATGCGGGGCCCGAATCCTCGGCGGATCGCATGCTGGTGGTGATCACACCGCACAACGAACAGATTCGTACCGAGTTCGCCCGGGGTTTCGAGGCCTGGCACGTGGATCGCTTCGGCGAAGCGGTCAGCGTGGCGTGGAACGTGCCCGGGGGCACAAGCGAGATCCGGCGGATGCTGCTGGCCCAGTTCACGGCCGCGATCAAGGAGGGGCGGACACCGGGTGGAGATGCGGACCTCGTCTTCGGTGGCGGATCCTACGAGCACGGTGTACTGAAGCGTGGGGTGTCGGTGGACACGCCCGAAGGCGTGGTCGAACAGCCGATTTCCTCTCCCGGGGGCCTCGAAGAGCAGTTCCTGCTGGGAATCTACGGTCAGAGGACGATCGCCGACAAGCCGCTCTGGGACCCGGATCAATACTGGTACGGGACGGCCCTGTCGGCCTTCGGTCTGGTCTACAACCGCGATGTGCTTCGTCGCCTCGATCTTCCCGAGCCGAAGACCTGGGATGCGATGATCGATCCCCGGCTGCGGACCTGGATCGCGTTGGTGAATCCGAACCAGTCCGGGTCGATCACCACCGCCTTCGAGACCATCCTGCAGCGACGGGGCTGGGCTCCGGGTTGGCAGATCCTCCGTCGGGCCTCCGCCAACGCCCGGGACTTCTCCGCCAGTTCCCTCAAGGCGCCCACGGACGTCAGTCACGGGGACGCGGCCGTCGGCGTCTGCATCGACTTCTTCGGACGCTACCAGTCGCAGGCCATCGAGGACCACGGGGGAGGTGACCGGATCGGCTACGTGGATCCCAAGGGGGACACGATGGTGGACCCGGATCCGATCTCACTGCTGCACAATGCACCGGACCCCGAGCTGGCGCGGCGTTTCATCCGGTTCGTCCTCGAGGTGCCGGGCCAGTCGCTGTGGCAATTCCAGCCCGATGCGGACGCAAGCGACCTTCTCGGGCCCGGGGAGTTTGCACTGCGGCGGCTGCCGGTCAACCGGAGGCTGTACACCGAGTACGGCGAGCGGATGATCGACGACATCGATCCCTACGAGGAAGCGCAGATGCCCGAGTACCCCGACCGGGCCATGCGGGCCTTCATCGCGCCCATGTTCGGTGCGATGTCCATGGACAACCACGACCTGCTGGTGGCCGCCTGGGCGGCGATCGTCGAGCATCCCGCGTATCCCGCGACGACGGGGCTGGTGACCGCCGACATGGTGGATGATCCGGTCCTGAGGGAGATGCTGACGGCCTTCGACGCGATGCCCGATGTCGCGGGTCCCGATGGTGGTCGGATCGAGCTCGATACGGCGGTGGCACGCGGCGTCGTGAAGGCCGGGTGGCTTCGTGGGGGCTGGGAGTCCAAGGGGCTGTGGCCCCCCGATGCCGAAGCCGAACGTGTGCTGCGTCAGGAGTTCCGCGACTTCTTTGCGGGCCAGTACCGGCGCGTCGTCGATCTGGCCGGTGGGGAGCAGGCCGGTGACCGCTGACTTCGTACCCTGCACCGATGCGGACTCGGAGCATTTTCGGACCGCGATCATCGCGACGCTCGGTCCCGCGTCGTGGGAGGAAGCGCAGCTGGAGCGTCTGATCGACGCCGGGGCGACCGTTTTTCGGTTGAACTTCAGTCATGGCGACGAGGCGGCGCACGCCCGGACGCTTCAGCGGATCCGTGCGGTTGCAACGCGTCTCGGCGTCCCCATCGGGGTGCTGGGTGACCTGCCCGGACCGAAGATCCGACTGACCGACGTGCCCGAGGGCGGAATCGATCTGAAGGCCGGTGCCCGGGTGGTGTTCGTCCGCGGGCTCGACCTGGCCGAGGTGGGAGACGACGAGATCCGGGTGGGATGCACGATCGACAACATCGTCGGTGATGTGCAGATCGGACATCGTGTGCTCGTCGACGACGGGCTCGTCTGTCTGGTGGCGCGGAGCCTCGAGGGTGACCGGCTCGACTGCGAAGTCGTGGTGCCCGGTCGCATCAGTTCGCACAAGGGGGTCAATCTTCCGGACACGGATCTCGACATCGACATGCCGACGGAGCGTGATCGCCGCTTCGCGTCCTGGGCGGTCGAACACGACCTGGACTGGGTGGCGATGAGTTTCGTCCGCAGCGCCGACGATGTGCGTTCGCTCGATGCGCATCTTCGATCCTGCGCGGGCACCGAAGATCGCCCGATTGCGATCGTCGCCAAGATGGAAGTGCCGCGAGCGATCGACCACGCACGGTCGATCGTGGAGGAGGTGGATGCCGTGATGGTGGCCCGGGGCGACCTTGGAGTGGAGATGGACCTTGCGCTCGTCCCCTCGATCCAGAAGCACCTGCTGGCCGTGGCCCGCGATGCGCGGATTCCGTGCATCGTCGCGACGCAGATGCTGCAGTCGATGATCGAGTCGCCGGTTCCGACCCGTGCGGAGGCCAGTGACGTCGCCAACGCCATCTTCGACGGCGCCGATGCGGTGATGCTCTCGGGCGAGACCGCGGTGGGGGCCTGGCCCGTCGAATCGGTCGAGACCATGCATCGGATCTGCCGCATCACCGAGTCGACCATGCGTTCGCTTTCGATCTCCACCGGTGGGGATCTCGAAGCGGCGTCGCCCGTGGACCTGGGGCCCCTCGAGGCGCTGGTCGACGCGGCCTGGACCGCGGCGCTGGCCTGCGACGCCACCTGTCTCGTCGTCCCTTCCCGCAGCGGAATCCACGCCCGGCATCTCAGTCGCAACACCTTCCATCTTCCGGTGCTGTCGCTCGCGGAGGATCCCCGGGTGGTGCGGCGCATGCTGCTGCTCCGCGGTGTGACTCCCGTCCAGGTGGACCGCATGCCCGATCGGTCCTCGCTCGTGCCCATGGCCGACGCTCTGGTCCGCCGGCACGGATGGGCCGAGGACGGCGAGACCATCGTCGTGGTGGCCCGGGACGACGAGGTCGACTCCGGGGCACGGATCATCGTGCATCGAATGGGTGAAGGAGGTTCTTGATGCGTGCAATCGTATTGTCCATCGGCGATGAACTGCTCTGTGGCGACTGCGTCGATACGAACTCCTCCTGGCTCTGCGCCCGCTTCGCCGAACGCGGCGTGCAGGTCTGCGAAGTGCTCCAGATTCCCGACGACCGCAAGCGGATCGCGGATGCCTTCCGCTCCGCGTCGGCCCGGTGCGAGGTGATCGTGTCCACGGGTGGTCTGGGGCCCACGCCGGACGATCTGACCTCCGCGGGGCTGGCCGACGCCGTGGGCGACCAACTGGTGCGTGACGAGACGGCGGTCGGATGGATACGGGATCGACTCATCTCGCGCGGCCACGGAATGATCGAGGCCCAGGCCACCATGGGGGATCGGCCGACGTCCGCGGTGCTGCTGCGGAACGCCAACGGCACGGCGCCCATCGTGCACCGAGCGGACGATGCCTGCCGGATCTGGTGTCTTCCCGGTCCGCCGGTCGAGATGCGACCCGCCTTCGAGCAGTACATCGCACCGGAACTTCCGCCCGGGCGGTCCCTCGCCTCGCAGGAGGTGCGCTGCTGCGGCATCATCGAAGCCGATGCCGCGGCACTGCTGGGGGAACTCATCGACCGCGATCGTGCGTTGCCGGTGGGGACGCGGATCAGCCGGGGCAACTTCATCGCCACGGTGCACGAGGAGGGGCCCGAAGCGGATGCACTCCTGGCCGACGTCGCAGCGCGTCTGGCGCCGTGGGCCTTCGGGAGGAATGACGAAGGCCCGCAGCACGATGTCGCCCGCATGCTTCTGCAGGCGGGGCAGACGCTGGCCACGGCGGAATCGTGCACGGGCGGATGGATCGGATCCTCGATCGTCGAGGTGCCGGGGTCGAGCCGCTGGTACCGAGGTGGGGTGGTCT
>CAJWBW010000049.1:0-8381 GCA_913020415.1 uncultured Phycisphaerae bacterium
AATCTGAGCCCGCTCCAACCGCTGGATGTTTTCAACGGAATGATTCCGTCCGGCGTGTGGTCCATCGAAGTCACCGACCACTCGTTCATCGATGCCGGCACCATCGACCAGTTGTGCCTGACCTACACCACCGCCGCCGACTGCAACGGCAACGGGATCCCTGATTCCACCGACATCGCCGGCGGCGACAGCAACGACGCCGACGGCAACGGCGTGCCCGACGAGTGCCAGTGCAGCGGCGACACCAACGGCGACCAGATGGTCAACGTGGCGGATCTGCTGCGGGTGCTCGAGGAATGGGGCTGCACGCAGAACTGCACAGCGGATCTCAACGGAGATTTGAACGTCGATGTCACCGATCTGCTGGCCGTGATCGGCGGCTGGGGCTCCTGCCGGTAACCGACGCCCCCGCGGGGTATGATCCGGTTCCAATGCGGCATTCGATTTCCCTACGTTCGGTTCTCCTGCTCGGCCTGCTGGTTCCCGCCTGCGGCCCGAGCAACGAGTTCGTTCCCCCGCCTCCCCCCACCGTGACCGTGGCACCGCCCATGGTCCGTGATGTGACCGCCTTCCTGACCTTCACCGGCCAGACCGCGGCCCTCGACACCGTCCAGGTCCGGAGTCGGGTCAGCGGCTTCCTCGAATCCATCGAGTTCCAGGACGGCACCCGGGTCGAAGCCGGCACGCTGCTCTACATCATCGATCAGGAACCGTTCATCGCCGCGCTGAACGCTGCGACCGCATCCCTACGAAGTGCCACGGCGGAACGAGATCTGCAGAAGGCCCTGTTGGAACGGATCACCGAAGCCGTCTCCCGCGGCGCCGGAAGCCAGGTCGAACTGCTCGAGACCCAGGCCCGCTACGACGGCACGCTCGCCAGCGTGGACAAGGCCAGTGCGGAATTGGAGAAGGCCCGACTGGATCTTGGCTACACCGAGATCAGCGCCCCCATCGGCGGTCGTCTGTCGAGGAATCTCGTCAGTCAGGGCAACCTGGTGGGTGCGAATGAAACCCTGCTGACCACTCTGGTCGAACTGAGTCCCATCCACGTCTTCTTTGAAGTCAACGAGCGTGAACTGCTCCGTCTGATCAAGCAGGAGCGGGCCGAAGGTCGGGCCGGCGCCCGATCCGACATTCCGGTGCTGTTGGAACTGACCGACGGAACCCGGTTCGAGGAGGCCGGCGTCCTCGACTTCACGGACAACTCCGTCGACCCCCGCACGGGCACCATGACCATCCGCGCCACCTTTCCCAATGAGCGTCGCGTCCTGGTTCCCGGCGTCTTCGTGCGAGCGATGGTGGAGACCCGCACTACCGAGTCGCTGCTGATTCCCGAGACGGCCCTGCAGCGGGACGTGGTCGGGTCCTACGCCCTGATCGTCGACGACCAGAGCATCGTCCGGCGTCGCGACGTCGAACTCGGAGCCATGGACGGGAGGGACCGCGTCATCCTGACCGGACTCGAACCGGGCGACCGGGTGATCATCAACGGATTGCAGCGGGCCCAGCCCGGCAATCCCGTCAAGGCCGTCGAGGCCGGTTCCTGACCGGGGTCGAGGCATGTTCAGTCGCATCTTCATCGAACGTCCGATCTTCGCGTCGGTGATCTCGATCACCATCGTGCTGCTGGGCATCGTGTCGATCGGCAAGCTGCCCATCGCCCGCTACCCGCAGATCGCGCCGCCCACGATCAACGTGGAGGCCGTCTACCCCGGGGCCAACGCAGCCACCATCGCCGAGACGGTGGCCGCTCCCATCGAGGAGCAGGTCAACGGCGTCGAGAACATGCTCTACATGACGAGCACGAGCAGCGACGACGGCACCATGAACCTGAGCATCGTGTTCGAGATCGGAACCGATCTGGACATGGCCAACGTCCTGGTCCAGAACCGCGTCGCCGCGGCGGAACCGGGCCTGCCCGAGGATGTGAAACGCCAGGGCATCGAAACCAAGAAGAAGTCCAGCGAGACGACGCTGTTCATCTCCGTGTACTCCCCTGGCCAGGTGCTCGACGCCCTCTTCCTGCAGAACTACGCGACGCTGCAGTTGATCGATCCCATCAAGCGGGTGGACGGCGTCGGCGATGTGTCGATCTTCGGCGTCGGCGACTACGGCATGCGGATCTGGCTCGATCCGGACCGGATCGTGGGGCTCGACCTGTCGATCGACCAGGTGCTGCAGGCGGTGCGCGAACAGAACGTCGAAGTCGCGGCCGGCCAGATCGGCCAGCCGCCGGTGCCGCCCGGACAGGCCTTCCAGTACAGCGTCACCACCAAGGGGCGGCTCGTCTCACCCGACGAGTTCGCGGAGATCGTGATCAAGATCGGTGCGGACGGATCCGTGGTCCGGCTCGGCGACGTCGCCCGCGTCGAGCAGGGGTCGAGCAACTACAAGATGCTTTCGAGCTACAACGGTGAACCCTCCGCCGTCATCGCCGTGTACCAGCTCCCGGGCGCAAACGCCATCGACGTCGTCGACGGCATCAAGGCCACGCTGACGGATCTGTCCGGCGGATTCCCCGAGGGACTCGACTATTCGATCAGCTACGACTCGACGGACGTGATCCTCGCCTCGATCAAGGAAGTGGTGATCACCCTCTTCATCACCGTGCTGCTGGTCATCCTGACCGTGTACGTCTTCCTGCAGAACTTCCGGGCCACGCTGATCCCCGCGGTCACCATTCCGGTGTCGCTGATCGGAACCTTTGCGGTGATGCTGGTCTTCGGGTTCTCGATCAACCAGATCTCGCTCTTCGGTCTGGTGCTGGCCATCGGCATCGTGGTCGACGATGCGATCGTGGTGGTGGAGAACGTCACCCGGCACCTCGATGCCGGCGGCTGCACTCCCAAGGAAGCGGCCCTGCGTTCGATGAAGGAGGTCAGCGGTCCGGTCATCGCGACCACGCTGGTTCTGCTGGCGGTGTTTATTCCCACCGCCTTCATGCCCGGCATCGCCGGACAGCTGTTCCAGCAGTTCGCGCTCACCATCGCCATCGCGACCGTCTTCAGCAGCATCAACGCCCTGACGATGAGTCCGGCGCTGGCCGGCATCCTGCTGCGACCGTCTCCACCGAAGCAGTTCTTCGTCTGGAAGTGGTTCAACAACGCCCTCGATTCCACCACCCGGGTCTACAGCTACCTCGTGCGCACCCTGCTGCGACTGGCCGTGGTGGGCGTGCTCGCCTTCGTGGGCATCGTGCTGGTCTCCATCTACGGGTTCGGCCAGCTTCCCACCGGATTCGTCCCCCAGGAGGACGAGGGCTGGTGCGTCGTCAACGTGCAGTTGCCCGACGCCGCCTCGCTGGAACGCACCGAAGCGGTCTCCAACCGCGTGGCCGAGATCGCAATGGCCACTCCGGGTGTCGAGGAAGTGATCAACCTCACCGGCTACTCGCTGATGAACGGGTCGGGTGCCTCCAACGGTGCGACGATTCTGGCGATGTTCGAGAACTGGGAGGAGCGGACCGAACCGGACGTCTCGCAGGCGGCGATCATCGGTTCCCTCAACCGGCAGTTCTCGACCATCGAGGAAGGCCTCGTCATGGCCTTCGCGATGCCGTCGCTGCCGGGGCTGGGAACCTCCGGCGGCCTGGCGATGCAGATCCAGGACACCGGTGGCGCCGGGCTTTCGACCCTCGAGGCCGTCGCCAACAACATGGTGCTCGACGGTCGGACCCAGAGCTCGCTCACCAACTTCTATTCCGGCTTCCGAGCCAACGTCCCGCAGTTGTTCGTGGACATCGATCGCGACCAGGCCCTGTCGAAGAACGTGAGCATGGACAGCGTCTTCCGGACCCTGCAGGCCTACCTCGGCGCGATCTACGTCAACGACTTCACCTACCTCGGCCGCACCTTCCAGGTGAAGGCCCAGGCCGACGGCCGCTTTCGAGATCAACCGGAGGACATCAGCCGACTCCAGGTCCAGTCCCGGGACGGAACGATGGTTCCCCTGGGATCGTTCGTCGATGTCCGCGAGGTGCTCGGCCCCCAGACGGTCTACCGCCACAACGTCTATCCGGCGGCGAAGGTGGTCGCCCGCCCCGCCCCGGGATTCACCTCCGGCGACGCCATGCAGGTCATGGACGGCATGGCCGACCGGCTGCTGCCCTCCTCGATGAAGTACGAGTGGACCGAACTGGCGTACCAGCAGCAGTCCTCGGGCTCGCCGGTGGGCATCTTCCTGTTCGCGATCCTGCTGGTGTACCTGGTGCTGGCGGCCCAGTACGAAAGCTGGTCGATCCCCCTCTCGGTCTGCTTCGCGGTCCCGACCGCCCTGCTGGGCGCGGTGGCCGCCTTGATGGTTCGCGAGATGGACAACAACCTCTACACCCAGATCGGCATCGTGCTCCTGATCGGGCTGTCGGCCAAGAGCGCCATCCTGATCGTGGAGTTCGCCCGTGAGCGGCGCAACGAAGGGGCGAGCCTCGTCGAGGCGGCGATGGACGCCGCCCGTCTCCGATTCCGGGCCGTATTGATGACCGCCTTCAGCTTCATCCTCGGCGTGATCCCCCTGCTCATCGCCACCGGCGCCGGCGCCGAAAGCCGTCAGGCCATGGGCACCACCGTGTTCGGCGGCATGCTCGTGGCGACGATCGTCAGTCTGCTGGCGGTCCCCATGCTCTACATGGTGATCCAGTGGTGCAGCGAGAAGATGCGTGGAGTGCCGGAGCCCACCGCTCCCGAAAGTGAGTAGGTCATGAACGAAGCCACCCAACTCGATGTCGCATTGATCGCCCAGGCGGTCGGCACCCTGGGCATGGTCGGAGCGATCTGGCTGGTGCAGCTTGCTCACTATCCGCTGCAGATCCACGTGGACCGCAGCCAGTTCGTCGACTACCAGCAGGCCCACATGCACCGCATCACCTACGTGGTCGGCCCGCTGATGCTGGCCGAGGCAGCCGCCGCGGCGTGGCTGCTGTTTCTGCCGATGCCCGAACCCGGCGTCCTGCTGGCGTGGATCGGGATGGGACTGGTGCTGCTGCTGTGGGGCTCGACGCTGGTGCTGCAGGTCCCCTGCCACTGGAAGCTCGAACGGGGCTGGGACGAACCCGCCTACCGACGACTGGTCGCGACCAACTGGGTGCGCACCGTCGGTTGGACCGCACGGGGTGTCGTGGCCTGCTGGATGTTGCTGCTGTAGAACGCCTGCGTTCCCCCGAACTGCCTTTGGGCAACGCATGGGATGTTCCCCCATACTTCACTTATGATGTGAATGAGCCTGCCATCGGCGCACGAAGGGCCGATCGAGTCCAGGCCGGGAAGGAACTGCCATGCGTACCCTCAACCGCTTCTCCGTCTGCCGCTGCGCGCTGGGCCTGCTGACCATCGGCCTGCTGCTGCCGGGCGTGTCCGCCGAAGCCGCCCAGGGCTCGAAGCCCCGTCTGGCGATCACCAAGATCACGGCCAACGACGCGGTCGTGCGTCAGGCCGCCGGTGGTAACGACTCCACGGTGCTGACGCAGATCATCGAGGGCACCGACGGCCAGCTGATGAACGCCATGCAGCAGACGAGGAAGTTCGAGCTGGTCGGCCGCAGCGATCTGGACGCGATCCTCAGGGAACAGGACCTTGCGGCTTCGGGCCTGGTGGATCCCGCCGACCCCCAGACGGCCCGTCAGTTCGGTCTCGCCGGCGTGCAGTACGTCGCGACGGTGGCGATCGACAACTTCCAGGACATCACGGCCCGGGCCACGCTCGAAGGCCAGTTCGGACCCAGCGAGGCCGAACGCCGCACCATCCAGCTGCAGGCCGTGGTTCGAATCTACGACACCACCACCGGCACGATGCTTGAATCGACGAGTGTGCGGTTGGACGAATCGGCCACCAACGAGATCATCACCGGCGCCCGGGAGGACGGACGCCGGACCAACCTTCTCATCGGCGACGTGGTCGCCGCCTTCTCCTCCGTGGCGGCCAACACCATCACCGACTCGATCCTGCCGCCGAAGGTGCTCGCCTACACCATGGGCGTGATCAGCTTCAATCGCACTGCCGCCAGTGGCGTGGAAGCGGGTCAGATCTGGGAAGTGTTCGCACCGGGCGATGAACTGATCGATCCCGACACCGGTGAATCCCTCGGAGTGGAGGAGATCAGCATCGGCTGGGCTCGCGTGACGGATGCCGGCTCGAAGTTCTCCAAGGCGAGGGCCATCGAGGACTTCGGCATCACCAAGGGCAGCCTGATGCGGCACCGCCCCGCCGGACTTCCCGGCCACGTCGATTCCTCGGGAATCGCGACGGGATCCGACCGCAGCGGACGAACGGATCGCCGCAGCGGCGCCGACGGCATGGGGACGGGTGCCGGCGAGGATCGTCCCTCCAACGACACCATGCGAAAGATGGCGATCTTCGTCCGCAGCAGCACCGACGACGTCGACGGCGATGCGGTCCGGCGACTGGAGGATCAGATCACCTCGCAGATGTCGGGCACCGGCGTCGAACTGATCAGTCGTTCGATCGTGCTCGACGCCGTCAGCGACATGGGTGGCGACGGGGCCAACCGCGGCACCGACGACCCGATGAACACGGCCGCCCAGCGGCTGCTGTCGGATCGCGCTTCGGCCCGCAGTCTGGCTTCGAACCTCGGTGCCGACGGCCTGCTGGTCGCATCGATCACCAGCTACACCACCGACACCCGATCCTTCCGCGACCGCGACCTGGGAGTCGATCGCCTCACCACCTTCCACATGCTCGACGTGACCTGGAGTCTGCTGGGCGCCGACGGCGGCACCCTCGACTCGGGCATGGCTTCGGCCCGCACCGGCATCCAGCAGTCGGAGACGCTGCAACGCGACTACGAACCGCTCGACCAGCTGCTCATGGACGACGCCCGGCAGATCGGGGACGGCGTGGCCCGGGCGATGCGTTCACCGCGTCTGACCGACGGCGACTCCGAAGCCTCCACGGTCGACGTGGACATCACGGTGGTCCTGGCGGACCTGAGCATTCCGGAGATCGTCGAGAACGCCGACGGCAACTGGGTCGTCACCGCGAACCGGTACCGGCTCTCTCCCATGGGCGCCACGGTGACGGTGGACGGCTTCCTCGCCGGCTCCGCCCCGGGCCCCATCGCGATGTCCGCGGGGCAGCACCGGCTGACCATCGAGCGTCCGATGCTGGAGACGGTCGACCGCTTCGTGGTCGCCCGCGAGGGCATGGCGTTGACCATTCCGATGCGCTTCAGTGACGAGGGACGTCGCCGCTGGATGGAGACCGCCGCCTTCATCGACGGGCTCAAGAACGGCGCCGTGCTGCGCAAGGTCGAACTGGAACAGGCGATGGGCCTGGCCGAGTTCCTGCGCAACTCGCGGATCACCCTGGACACCACCGGCGTCCGGAATCTCTCCGTCGGTTCACGCCTGCTGTGGGGTCAGCTGATCGATGACTGAGTCCGGGCGTCATCTCCTCCGACGCGGATCCGCCGTCGTCGCGCTGGCAATGGTGGCTCTGGTGTCGATCGGATGCCAGAGCGGCTATCGCTCCGACGCCCGCATGCTGACCAACCACTGGGACCGTGGCGACTACTCGGCCGCGGCCGCCGCGGGCAGCATGGCCGCGAAGGCCAACGAGCACGACGACATCGATCGGGTGGTCTACAACCTCGAGGCCGGACGCACCACCCAGGCCGCGGGCGACGTCCGTTCGAGCGTGGTCTTCTTCGACCTCGCCTACGCGGACGTACGGCCGTACCTGGACACCGAAGCCGAGGACACGGTGTCCGAAGCGGTGGTCACCACCGCCGTGAACCAGACCATGGCCACCTACCGGGGCACGCCCAACGAGCGGATCCTGATGAGCACCATGCAGGCCGTGAACTACATGGTCATGGGCGACATGGAGTCGGCCCGCATCGAGCTCAACCGGGCCCTGGACTGGCAGCAGGACGCCGAGCGTCGCTACGCCAAGGAGATCGAGCGCGAGCAGGCGGCCATCGAACGGGCCGCGGAGGAGGAGGCGGTCGAGACCGAGACCGACGCCCGGAGCGGGCTGCCGGAATCCGTCGCTCCCCACTACGTATACCTCCAGGATCTGCGCGGCTACGGCGCCTACCGGAATCCGTTCCCCAGTCATCTGCGGGGTGTGTTCCTGCTGTCCCGGGCGGTGGACGTGGGCGATCTGGCCAACGCCCGCACGGATCTCAATCAGGTCGCGGGGATGTCGCCCGACGCGATGCCCATGCTGGAGGCCGACCTGGCGCTGGCCGACCGGGCCCCCACCGCCGGCATGCCGCCCGTCACCTGGATCTACTTCCTGCCCGGCCGTGCCCCGCACAAGGACGAACTGCGTCTGGACATTCCGATTCCCGTGGGCAACGTGAACTACGTGTCCGCGGCGTTTCCCCGCCTGGTGCACAACCGGAACCACCACGTCGGGCTCGAGGTG
>CAJWBW010000050.1:0-8368 GCA_913020415.1 uncultured Phycisphaerae bacterium
GCGACATCGCGGCGTTGTCGCTGGAACAGGAACTCCCCGGATCCGAGGGCATGCTTGAGATCAGCCCCGACATTCTCGTACGGTTCGAGCCCGTCACGGACGATCATGGCCACACCCTCGTGAGCGTCCGCGATGCCGTGCACGAGGAATCCACGCCGTGCCCCCGGCTCGCGCTGAATGCAATGAACATCGGCGAGATCGCCGTGTTCCGAACCACCCGACGGACCCGTCAGACCACGAAACTGGCCCAGACGACCTGGGACCAGTTCATCGGTGCCTGCCGGAACGACCTGCACAATGAAGGACTGCAGTTCATGGTGCAGGTGCCCTTTGAACAGGTCGACGACGACGAGGCGCTTCGTGAGCATCTCTGGCTGCAGGTCGTCGCCGTGCAGGACGACGCGGTGGAGGCGAAGCTCGCCCATCGGCCCCGGCTCGTTCCGGGACTGGACATCGGCTGGACCACCATGGTCGCCCGGGACGAGGTCTCCAACTGGACCGTGCACACCGAAGACGGGCCGATCGGACCGGGCGACATCGATCCCGAAGGAGAAGCCGCATGAGCGATCGGAACGACGACCTGGTCACCCTGCTGACTGCAACCAGCGAATTCGCCGCCAACTCGCTGGTCATCGTGCTCCAGGATGCGGGCATTCCGGCCTTCGCATTCAGTTCGGCCCAGAACATCTTCGGAGTGACCGGCATGTCCGGAAACCTCCTCAACACCGCGGTGCAGGTTCGCCGCGAGGACCTCGAGCGGGCCAAGGCTGCGCTGGAGGCGAACCGAATCGACTCGATCGACATCGATTGGGACGCCATCGATGTCGGCGATCCGGTCGAACAGATTCGCTCGCCACGTACGGGCCTTCCCCTGATGGCCACCCTCGGGATGATCGTCGCGGTCCTTGCCCTGCTGTCGGGCCTGGTGCTGGTCCTGGCGGGGAACCTGTTCTGATTCACCAGCGACGCTGTGGATCCACCGAATCGATGAGTTCCTGCATTCTGGCCCGGCGTCGTTCGAGCATCCTGCGCTGCTCGAGGGGCAGCTCGCCTTCGAGCAGCGTGGCATCGAGCGATGCCAGTTTCTCGATAAGCTGGGCCCGCAGCTCGACGAGGGTCATCGTGTAGCGTCCTTCTCGAGCCGCCTCCAACTGCTGCAGCATGCCGCGAATCATCGGATCCGCTTCGGACTGGATCTCCATCTGCTCCGGATTCATCGGAGCGGGAATCGTCGAGGGAACGGCGCCGTACTTCTGGTAGAGGGCCATGAACCGCTGCCGACGATCCGCGAGGGCCGGATCGAGGACGGACTGGGACCCGCCGCTGCGGCGAAGATCGTCCGTGGAACCGAGGACGATCTCGACGTCCAGGTAGTCGGTCCGCGACCGGTCGTCCTCACCCTCCCTCGGAAGCGTGGTGGTGCGCACGATCCGGAATCGAAGCACGTCGCCGGGCCAGTGGCGTTGCACGATGCGGGCAAGATCCTCACGATCGGAGATCGGCTGGTCGTCGATCTGCGTGATCAGATCACCGGGCTGCAGAATCTTCTCCGCCGGCAGGCCGGGAATCACGGCCGACACCCGGACGCCGGCGGTCCGAACCAGATCACCGGGAACGCCGGCCTGATTCAGCGGCATCTGGATTCCGATCGCGCCGCGGGCCACGTGCAGCAGACGGATCTCCATGACCCGCAGGAGGCGCATGACCTGCTCGAGCGACAGGCCGCCCTCCTGCAGACTGACTTCGATCCGACCGACGGGCACTTCGACGTTCGCCCGGGCCAGTTGCATCGTTGCTGCTTCCCGCTCCTGCCAATCGGCGGAATCCAGCTGCGCAACCAGCGTCTCGTAGTCGATGGCGTCCCCCTGTTCCCTCGAAGACTCGACGGCATCCGGATTCGACGCCGTCGGTGTCGTGGGCGATGCGACCTGCAGCAGGATGAGGAGGACAACTGTGATCATGCCGGGCTCACCGGAGTTTCGAAACCAAATCGTCGATTCTCGGCCGGATCCAACCGATCTGTCGCTCGATGTGACGGAGGAACCGGTCCCCGGGAATACTACCGAACTGCCCCCGGACGGCGATCGGAGCGATCGATTCGACCACCAGGGCCTCGATCATCAACCAGGGCAGCATGGCGATCTCCTGGGGTTCCAGCGGTTCGAAGGTTCCGGCATCGTATCCCCGTCGCATCGATTCCAGCTGGAAAAGATCCAGGGCATCCGGCCAGCGGTCGATGTCGTCCGCCGACCCGATCTGCATCGTGAACTGGAGCATGCCGTTGGCCACATCCAGAACCCGGGGCTCGTGCCGGATCGAATCGAAGTCCAGGATGGCCACGATCTCGTCGCCGTCGAACAGCACGTTTCCCGGATGCCAGTCTCCGTGCACGATCGTCCGGACCGCGGCTCCGTATCCCAGCCGATCGACGTTCGAGTGGGCCTCTTCGAACAGCGCCGCAAGCGAACGGCAGATCGCGGTCATCCCCCGTCGGCGATGTGGATCGTCCGGACACAGTCGTTCGGGCAATCGCTGCAGCGCGGTCTCGACGCCGGACGCTTCGTGGTATCCCGATCCTTCCGGTAAGGGACCGTCCCAGTCCTGCAGCAGATCGTGCATGCGCGCCATCTCGTACCCGCTGGCGTGGGCCTGCGGCCCGTTCCGGCGATACCGGCGGCCCTCGACGTACCGGAAGAGCTCGTAGAGCCTGCTCCCCCGCCGGATGAAGGTCTCCCCGTCCGTGGAAGGCACGACGCCCGCGATGGGACACCCGTGTTCCTCCATCATGGACACGATTCGGTGGCGCGACGCCAGTCGATCCGGATCGTCCTGACCGGGGGCGCAGCGCTTGAGAATGAAGTCCCCGTCCAGGGTACGCAGCAGGACCTTGGGCGACTTCGAGGATCCGCGATTGAATGCACGGGCCTCCTTCACACGCGCAAGACGATAGTGCCCGAGGACCTCCTGGACCTCGTGGCTTCCCATTCGTGCTCGATCATGGGATGCGGACATCTCGACCACCGTGCATCACGCGGACTATTCGACGTTCTGGACCTGTTCCTTGATCCGGTCGATCGCCACCTTGATGTCGACCACGTTCCGGCTCACCACGGAATCCAGACACTTGCTGCCCATGGTGTTCGCTTCACGCAGCATCTCCTGGGCCACGAAATCCAAGGTGCGTCCGACGGGTTTTCCCTCTCCGCCGATCAGTTCCCGGCAGCGGACGATGTGGCCCCGAAGCCGATCGACCTCCTCGGAGATATCCGACTTCTCCGCGAAGATGGCGACTTCACGCAGCACGTCCTCTTCGCGGATCTCGGCCCCGATCTGACCGAGCATGTTCGACATGCGCTGCTTGATCCGGTCGGAATACAGTTCGTTCACCTGGGGAGCACGCTTCCGGATGGATTCGAGCGAGGTTTCGATCGACTCCACATGCCGGCCCAGATCATCCTCGATGCAACGACCTTCCACGACCCGCATGTCCAGCACGGCATCGGCGGCCTTGGCCAGCAGTCCGCGCAGCGTCTCCAGACACCGATCACGACGAGCGACCAGTTCATCACCGATGAGCACGCCGGGAAGCTGCAGCAGCGAGGCAGGGTCCACCTCCGCGCCCAGACCCTTGAGCTCGTCCATGTAGCGTTGCAGCGCCGGACCATTGATCCTCGATGCCGCGTGCTCGGATCGATCCTCGTACCGGACGGTCACCGTCACCGTACCGCGGCTGAGCCGATCGGCCACGACCGACTCGAGTTCGGATTCGAGACCGAGAAGTTCATCCGGAAGGCGAACATGACACTTGAAATGCTTGCCGTTCAGGGCACGCACCTCGACGACGAACTGCTCGCCGTCGACGGTTTCCGCCACGCTTCCGAATCCCGTCATCGAACGGATCATGGGGTCTCGTTCTGGTCCGGATCGACCGGGACATCGGGATCGAGAGGGGTCTCGGGATCGACAACGACGTCGTCGGACGGCGCCGGGGTCGGCACGAACGTCGCCTCGGAGGAGGGTTCGCCGTCCGCGGGCGGCGCGATGAAGACATCGTCGGGATTGAACTCGCCGTCGGTCGGGGCAACGGCCTCGGGCACGAGCGGTTGTGCCGCAGCCGGCGAGCTGTCGATGAGGTTCAGTGCGATCGCCAGCACCAGGTAGATGCTGAAGGCACCGACGGTCATGTAGGTCAGCGCGTCCCCGACCCGACCACCGAAGACGGATTCGGTACCACCGCCTCCCGCACCGCCGAAGGCGCCGGCCAGTCCGCCGCCCTGGGGGCGCTGGACCAGGATGATCAGAATCATCGCCACCGCGATGATGATGAAGAGAATGGTGAGGATCATGTAGGTCGTGGTCATGGAATGTCTCAATCGTCTATCCGCTTCAGACGCAGGTTCGACCTGCGGCATCCACGATGGCCTTGAACTGCTCGGCGTCCAGGGACGCCCCACCGATCAATCCCCCGTCGATGTCCTCCTGCGAGAACAGTTCGTCGGCATTGCTCGGCTTCACCGATCCCCCGTACAGGATCCGGAGGGCATCGGCAGACGGAACATCATACAGGGAGCCGACGGTTTCCCGCACCAGGGCATGAACTTCCTGCGCATCCTCGGGGCTGGCCGTCAGACCGGTCCCAATCGCCCATACGGGCTCATACGCGATGGTGAGGGCCGATAGGGAGTCACCAGGGACTCCTTCCAGATCATCCCGAACCTGCTTTACAACGACCTCAGCCGTGGTGCCGGCTTCCCGCTCGTTCAATGTTTCTCCGATGCAGAGCATCACCGAGAGACCGGCCCGAAGCGCTGCGTGCACCTTCGCGTTCAGCAGGGCGTCCGGCTCCTCCAGACCGTGACGGCGTTCGGAATGCCCCACCAGCACGTGGCTGCACCCGACGTCGACGAGCATCCCGGCACTCACCTGCCCGGTCCAGGCACCGTCGGATTGATCGGAAACGTCCTGGCCTCCCAGGCTCACGGAGGTACCTGCGACCACCTCGTGCACCTGCGGCAGGTAGACCGCGGGCGGAAACACGATCACCTCGACTTCGGGCGATGCATCGGCCACGACGGCTCCGGCCAGAGCCACCGCATCCGCGGATCGGGTGTTCATCTTCCAATTGCCGCCCACGCAGGGCGTTCGACGTGCCATGGGAGCCCCCTTCCGTCGGTCCAAACGGCACAGGATACCGGAAGCCGGTGCCCCCGGCATCACAGCCCCCCGGCGCCCTTCGAACCACGATCGAATGCGGTCTGGGGGGTCGAAAGGAGCTCCCCCCGATACACTGGCCGGCTGGCACCATCCCCCGCGAACCGGGGGGTGCCCGGGCATCAAGACGAGGAGCTCGACGTGAGCAGCACGCTGTCGGCAGCGGACATCCGGAAGTCATTCATCGATTTCTTCACCGATCGGGCCGGTCATACCTTCGTGCCCTCGTCACCGGTGATTCCCCACGATGACCCCACCCTGCTGTTCATCAATGCCGGGATGAACCAGTTCAAGGACGTGTTCCTCGGGCTGGGCAGCCGGGACTGCACCCGGGCCGTCAACTCGCAGAAGTGCATCCGGGCCGGCGGCAAGCACAACGATCTCGAGGACGTCGGTATCGACGGATACCACCACACCTTCTTCGAGATGCTGGGGAACTGGTCGTTCGGCGACTACTTCAAGCCGGAAGCGATCACCTGGGCGTGGCAGCTCATCACCGAAGGGTGGGGACTGGATCCGGATCGACTGCACGTCACGGTCTTCGCCGGGGACGACTCGGACGGAACCTCCGCCGACGAGGAGGCGGAATCGCTGTGGCGCGACCTCACCGACGTGCGGCCCGACCACATCACCCGATGGGGACGAAAGGACAACTTCTGGGAGATGGGAGCAACCGGCCCCTGCGGTCCCTGCAGCGAGATCCACTACGACAACACGCCGGATGGAAAAGGCGGACACCTGGTGAACCGGGACCATCCCGAAGTCATCGAGTTCTGGAATCTGGTGTTCATCGAGTTCAACCGCCGCAACGACGGTTCGCTCACGCCGCTGCCGGCGCGTCACATCGACACCGGAATGGGGTTGGAGCGGATCGTACGGATCATCCAGGGTGCGAAGAGCAACTACGACACCGATCTCTGGACACCGCTCTTCGAATCGATCCGCACCGAATCCGGAGCAACCCCGTACGGAGGATCCTTCGAGGATCCGGTGGACACCGCCTACCGCGTGATCGCCGATCACGTCCGCTGCCTATCGGTCGCAATCGGCGATGGTGGACGTCCGGGCAACGAGGGTCGTGGCTACGTGCTGCGACGAATCCTGCGTCGTGCGGTCAGGATGTCGACGCAGATCCTCGGGGTCGAAACCCCGCTGCTGCACCGGATCGTCCCTGCGGTGGTGAATGAACTCGGCGAGGCGTTTCCCGAACTCAGGGCGCAGGGGGATTCGGTCGCCGAAATCATCCGTCTCGAGGAGGAGGCCTTCCTGAAGACGATCCAGCGCGGTCTGCAGCGATTCGCCGCCGCGGTCGAGACGGCACGACGGTCGAACGCGGACTCCATCACCGCCGATGTCGCCTTCCAGCTGCACGACACCTACGGATTTCCCATCGATCTGACCCGGGTCATGGCCACCGAACGCGGCATGCAGGTGGACATGGACGGGTACGAGCGGCTGATGGAGACGGCACGCGAGACGTCGCGTTCGGGCGATCAGGATGCCGATGCCATGACGCTGCCGCCGGATGCCATCGCGAAACTCGACCGGATGAACATCGATCCCACCGACGACGATCCCAAGTACGCCAGCGCACGGGGATCGGCCACGATCAAGGCGATCTGGAACGGACGTGGCTTCTGCGATCGGACCACGGACTGCGAGGACGCGGGTCTGGTCCTCGATCGCACGAACTTCTACGCGGAACAGGGCGGCCAGATCTCGGATACGGGACGGATCCTCGACGACACGGCCAACAGCGCTCTCTTCAATGTCCAGCACGTACAGCGATTCGGCGACTACATCCTGCATCGCGGACGGTCGAGCGACCGTCCACTGGCGGTCGGTGATCGGCTGATGCTGCACGTGGACGAGCAGCGCCGCAAGGAGATCGAATCGAACCACACCGTGACCCATCTGCTGAACCACGCTCTTCGCGCGACGCTGGGAAGCGAAGTCGAACAGCGTGGTTCGCTGGTTGCGGACGATCGCCTCCGCTTCGACTTCTCCCACGCCAGCGCGATGACCCCCTCCGAGCTTGCGGAAGTCGAGCTGCGCGTCCAGAACGCGATCAATGCCGAACTCGATGTCGACGCGATGGTGGTTCCCCTCGCCGATGCCGAGCGGATCCGCGGTGTCCGAGCCGTGTTCGGAGAACGCTACCCGGATCCCGTCCGCGTGGTCTCCATCGGCGTCCCCGTGCGGCAGCTGCTGGACAGTCCGCTCGACGATGCGTGGAACGGATACTCCATCGAATTCTGCGGCGGCACCCATCTCGATCGGACGTCCGAAGCAGGGCACGTCGTCCTGCTCTCGGAGCAGGGGTTGGCGGCCGGCGTGCGACGAATCACCGCCCTGACCGGTGACGCCGCCCGGACCGCGCAGGCCGCGGGGGCCGAACTGGTTGCCCGGGCGAGATCGCTCGAAGCGCAGGACGGCGAGGAGCTGCTGAGGGCCCACGAGGAACTCAACGGTGCGATCGAACAGACGACCATCAGCACGGTTCATCGACACGAGATCCTCTCCCTGATCGAAGCCCAGCGTGGGCGCATCCGCAGCGCACGCAAGGATCGATCCTCTGCAGGAATGGCCGACGCGCTCGAGGAAGCACGTGCCATCGCCGACGGGGCAAGCGGCCCGGTGATCGTCGCAACCCTCCGGTGCGAGGGACGGGACAGCCTGCTGTCGGCACTCGATCTGGTCCGTGGTCAGCACGAGGACGCCGCCTGCATGCTGCTGGCGATCACGGACGACGGAACGAAGGTCGCCATCGTCGCCCGCGTCCCCGATGCCCTGATCACGCGGGGACTCAAGGCCGGCGACTGGGTCCGCGAGGCCGCGGTCGCATGCGGCGGCAAGGGCGGCGGACGACCCGACATGGCACAGGCCGGCGGGAAGGACCCCGATCGCGTCGATGAGGCGGTGGGAATCGCCACGACATTTGCAGAGGAGGCGCTTGCATGAGCGACCAGCCACCACCGGACCAGAACGAACCACGTTCCCATTTCGTCACCCGGATCCAGACGCTCGAACGTCAGGTCGGAGAGAACGTGCTCGCGGCCCTGGAGGCCGAAGGCAGCGTCGCCGTACTGACCACCGTGGTGTCGGGCATCCGCGCCGATCGGGTCGTATCGGTGCCGCTCGACAGCGAACAGGCCAA
>CAJWBW010000051.1:0-8347 GCA_913020415.1 uncultured Phycisphaerae bacterium
GGTGACCTTCGCGGCGGACCCGATCTCGATCTTGATCCGCTCGGCGGTCTGCTCCCCGATCATCAGGTTGTAGGTCCGCTTCATGTGGCTGATGATCGCCTCGTCCATGTCGTCACCCGCGACACGCACGCTCTCGCAGGTCGCGATGTCGGCCAGCGACATGATCGCGACCTCCGTGGTCCCGCCGCCGATGTCCACGACCATCGATGCCTTCGGTTCGGCGATCGGAAGTCCGGCTCCGATCCCGGCCGCCATCGGCTCCTCGATCAGGTAGACACGACGGGCACCGGCCCGGGTCGCGGAATCGAGCACCGCCCGCTTTTCGACCGCGGTGATGCCCGACGGCACTGCGATCACGACCCGAGGACTGATCAGCCTCGATCGTCCCGTGGCCTTGCGGATGAAGTAGCTCAGCATCGCCTCGGTGATCTCGAAGTCGCTGATCACGCCGTCCTTCAACGGACGAATCGCACTGATGGATCCGGGCGTCTTGCCGAGCATTTCCTTGGCCTGCCAGCCGACTGCATTGCCGTTGTTGAGGACCCGATTGGTGCCTCGCTTGACTGCAACCACGGATGGCTCGTTCAACAACACACCTTCACCACGCACGCTGACGAGCGTGTTGCAGGTCCCAAGGTCTATGCCCATGTCAACGCTGAACCAGCCGAGAATCGTATCCAGCAGCACTGCTCGCCCTCCTGGCGCCCTGCTAGGGCGTGTGGAGTCATCATACGAAAACGGCGTCGACCATGTCGACGCCGCGGAAGGATTGTGGATGAAGGACCGACCGGTCAGTCGAGGATCTTGAACACCCCTCCATCGTCGCTCGTCGCCGAGCTCGAGGAGTACTGGATGTTGTGGAAGGTCATGAGCAGGCAGCCGGCCAGGAGGATGAGGGCGGCCACTCCGGCCAAGGCGGTGTAGACATCTACTCCGCCACCGGTTCGGATCGATGGTGTGTTGAAACGGCTCATCAGTTCCTCCTCAGTCCTGACCCATCATGGCATACGCACGATGGCCGATCTCGACGGTTCCCCGTGATGAGTTCTCGAGGGACAGGATTCCAGTGGACCGGTTGATGTCCACGTCGATGATGCGGAGCTTGCCGATGAAGGTGCCGTCGTCACCGATGGTGAGAACCCAGCCCTCCTTGACGCCATCACGGGATCCGGCGTCGATTTCGACCAGCACGCGATCGGCACCGCGACTGACGTCGAGCACCGTTGTTTCCAGGTCGCGATCGGGGGCGATGCCCTCGTCAAGGGTCATCCCCTTGTCGCCGAGCGCGCCGAACCGAGCCACGTACTCCGAGATCTTCTCGATCGAGGATGCCTGCTGGTCCCGAAGCGACTTGAGCTCCTCCTCCAGCTTGCGGCGGGCTGCAAGGGCCACCTGCAGCTGGCTGTCGCGTTCCCGCAGCGCATCGTCGAGTTCGAGCTTCTGACGCTCGGCGGTGATGGCACGGGATCGAAGCGTCTGCAGATCGTCCACCAGCACCTTGTTGAGTTCGCTGTTGGTCTGGAGGCTCTTCACCATGGTGCGGTTCGTCGCACCGTGCTCGGTGATCGTGAGATTGGCGGTCAGCAGCTGCGACTCGAGGTCGAGGCGCTGCTTGTCGTAGTCGGCGATGCTGGCCTGAAGCTGTGCGAGACGCTGACTGTAATCCTGAAGCTCCTGGGCGTACTGAGCAAGTTCCGCCTGGTGATTCTGACGCTCGGCCTGCAGCTGGCTCGAAAGCAGTCGGTGGGACTGGGAGAAGGCCATGGCCTCCGACTTCCAGTGCTCCTGGTTCTTCGCGGAAACCACGACCAGAGGAACCATGAAGATGGCGAGCAATGCCACCAGGACGATGAAGATCTTCGTGAGAATATGCACGATGTAACCTCAGCATTCGGGGTGATGCCGGTCCGTTCATGACGCTCCTCGCGTCATGGTGAGTGGACCGACGATCGCCGACAGTCGACGATCAAGTTTTGTATCCACCACCCCGAGGAATGTCAATATACCCGTTTTACTGCTGGACAACCGAGGGCGATGGCTCCCGGAGGGATGCGGCCGCAGCGGCCACCTGGACCCTCGGATCCTGATCACGGATCAGCATGGACAACTGGGGGCCGAATCGAGCCGAATCCAGCGTACCGAGCACACTGGCCGCCTGAGCCCTGATCCCCGGGGCCGGATGCCGGATCTGTTCGAGCACGAACGCCACGGGCACCCGTCCGGGATCAAGCCGGGCCAGGGCCTCACTGGCCACGAGCTGGATCTCGATTCCGGGCTGACGGGGCCCCTGTCCCGTGGCGAGATCAGTGAGATTCTGAACCATCATCGTGTCACCAAGCTCACCGAGCATCTGACACGCTAGAGCCGTGAGTTCCCCCCGCTCACTGGGGGAGAAGAGCGCCGCCCGGATGACTTCCTGCTCGGAGGTGTCGCCAAGCTTGACCATCGCCTCCGCCATGACCAGGTCGATGGCCTGGACCCGGGCCTGGTCGATCAGGCCCATTCGTCGTCCGACTCCGCTCCGGATCAGCGGAATCGCGGACGGGTTGCCGATCTCTCCCAGCACGAATGCCGCATTGGCCTTGGCCGTCGGATCCCCGCCCAGCACCATCCGGGCCAGCGGCGACAGATCGACTTCCTGTCCGCATCGCTCGAGACTGAACATCGCCGCGGCACGAACGGAGGGACTCGCGTCGTCCAGCATCGGACGGACCAGATGCGAAAGCGAGCACAGCTCCTGCATGCCGACCGACAGCACGGCAATGAAGCGGACCCCCTCGTTCTCGTCGGTCATGCCGAAGCGAACCACTTCGTCGAGCTGGGCTGCCATCGGCTGCAATCCCTCGATCGCATTCGCACGCAGCAGCGGGTCATCCGACAGCGATGCCTGCATGAGCAGATCCACGGCGGAGACCCGGATGTTCTCGTCGAGGACTTCGATGCGCGGCGCGAGCGGTTGTTGCAGTGCCGGACTGCCCGGCTCGATGACGGATTCCCCGCGTGTGCTCCACTTCGCCGCCCCGTCGTCGGGCTTGCACCCGCAGAGCAGCGGTACCACCAGTAGACAACCCAATACGTGCTTCATGTGCGACATCCTACTTGTCCTTCGTGACCCGAGGAAGCCAGGTCCAGAGCAGATTCAGCAGGCAGAGCAGCAGCAGGCCCCCGGCGATCGAATCACCGAGCCAGACACCATGGATCGTTGACCGTCCATCCAGTTCGGGGACCACCGGCAGCGATGCGGCCTCGAACATCGGCAGCAGAACGACCACCTGTCCGCAGGAATCGAACAGCGCGGTCTGCCCCGTGTTGACGACACGCAGCATCGGAACCCGATTCTCGATGCAACGGAATCTGGCCGCCAGGGCGTGCGTGGCCCGCGCCGCCGAATCCGGACCGAACCAGCCGTCGTTGCTGATGTTGATCATCACTTCCGCCCGCTTGACCCCGTCGGCGTAGACCAGACGCCTGCACAACGAGGCAACGGTGTCCTCGAAGCAGATCGGGGTGGCGAGGCCGAGCGTCGTACCGTTGCTGCGACGGAGCTCCAGCGGTCGCGCCTCGTCCCCCCGCAGCAGATCGAACGACATGCCTGCGGCACCGAAGGAAAGCAACCGTTCCTCGAGCCACGGCCAGTGCTCCACGTAGGGCATGAACTCCCCGAACGGGGTCAAAGCGACCTTGTCGTACCGCTCGACCCGCCCGTCCGGATCGAGCAGCACCGCGCTGTTGTACCGACGCTCCGCCTCCAAGCGACGAACGCCGTTCTGCTCCACGACCTCCAGCCCAAGCCAGGTCGGACTGCCGACCAGCAGCGGGCGATCGAGGGAACGCGCGAGGGACCGCAACGCCGCCGGCCAGTGCACGAGGTAGTCGAACCCCCCACCGGTCCTCCGGATCGAGGCGGCGGTGGAAGGCTCGAAGCCCAGCCCCGGCACCATCGTCTCCGGCCAGACCACCAGTTCGACATCCTCGCGGGCGGCCTGCATGGTCATCTCGATGAAGCCGGCGACGTCATCCTGCTGTGCGGCCCAACTCCAACCGACCTTGTTGTCCTGAGGAAGATTCGTCTGGATTCCCACCACCCTGGGGCCCGGAGTCGTCGAATCCTGATCGAGCCTCCAACCGCCGTACACCACGGAGAAGAGCAGCAGGACGGTCGCAATCGTCGCGCTCGCCGCCGCCCTCGGCCCTCTCGACCAGACGTCGTGCAGCGCGCCACCGACCGCCGCGACGAGGATGCTCCCCCACCAGCTGCCCACGGTGTCCGCGAACTGGACCAGCGCCGGCGCATCGATGAGCGGATGGCCGAGGAAGTACCACGGGTAGCCGCCGAACACGACGCACCCACGGAGGTATTCCACGGCCACCACGACGACCGGAGCCGTGCACGCCATCGGCCAGGCACGGTAGAAGCGATCGTGCGCGAAGCGGCGCAGGAGCCACACCAGCAGACACATCCAGCATGTCATGTACGCCGCCAGCACCGGATAGCCCGGCCCGGACACGTTGGCCGTCCAACGCTGGATCCACAGCCAGAGCAGCAGGAAGAGCACGCCGGTGGCCAGCAGCAGCTGCCGGGTGCTGCGCGCCCCGTCGGCGGCGCGAATGAGTCCCCAGGCGGCCAGCAGCACCAAGGGCCACGCTCCGATCGGAGGAAATGCGGCCCACCAGCACACCACCACCAGCAGCAGCAGCAGCCAGGTCAGGGCCGGAGCATCGGAGCGAATGGAGTGTTCGTCCGTCAACGGACTGGCGGAGGAATCGGTCTCACTTGCCTGCATAGTCGATGAGGCTGGAGATCTCGCTTCGGAGATCGCTGCGGTGCACGACCCGATCGACGAAACCGCACTCGAGCAGGAACTCGCTTCGCTGGAATCCTTCGGGAAGTTCCTGGCGAATGGTCTGCTCGATCACCCGCGGGCCGGCGAATCCGATGAGCGCCTTGGGCTCGGCCAGAATCACGTCGCCGAGCATGGCGAAGCTTGCCGTCACTCCACCGGTGGTCGGATCGGTCAGGACCGAGATGAACAATCCGCCCATCTCGTCGAAGCGTGCCAGGGCGGCGGAGGTCTTGGCCATCTGCATCAACGAGAGGCCAGATTCCATCATGCGTGCTCCACCGGACGCGGACACCACGATCAGAGGAAGGTTCTCCTCGGCCGCCGCTTCGGTGGCACGGGCGATCTTCTCACCGACCACCGAACCCATCGAGCCTCCGAGGAAGGTGAAGTCCATCACCGACAGGATGACCTTCCGGCCCTTGATGAAGGCGGTGCCGCATTGGACGGCATCGTTCTGGCCGGTCTTCTTGCGGGCCGCGGCGATTCGATCCGGATAGGCCTTGATGTCCACGAACTCCAGCGGATCGGTCGAAACCAGCTCCGCATCCATGGGAACGAAGGTGCCCGGATCGGAGAGCTGTTCGACGCGTTGGATTCCGCTCAGGCGGAAATGATGTTCGCAGTCGGGGCAGACACTGAGATTGTTCTCGAGCGAGCGTCGGAAGAGGCTCGAACTGCACGAAGGGCAGCGTACCCAGAGCCCCTCGGGCACGGGTTTCTTGCCCGTGGGGTGCCCGGCTTCGACATCAGACCAGCTTCGTGACTTTACTTCAGCCATCGTGACCTCTTCTGCATCGTCACCAGCACCGCGGAGACTCCAATGTGCCCGTGTGCTTCGTGCATGAGAATGGTGACGACTCCGCGTGTCGCCGTAAACCCCTCACCCGTCGGATTTGGACAGCAACCCGGTTCACGACCCTCTGAGAGCCGAAATCGCCCCGGCAAAATCCTCGGACCCGAAGATTGCCGACGCCGCGACCAGGAGATCGCACCCCGCCTCGCGGCAGGACTCCACGGATCCGAGATTCACTCCGCCATCCATCTGCAGCCGCTGGTTGTCACCCAGCAACGGCGCGATGGCACGCGTCTTCTCGAGAACCGATTCGATGAATGCCTGTCCGGAGAACCCGGGATTGACGCTCATGACCAGGACCATGTCGACGGCCTCGATCCAGGGTTGGATCGATTGCCACTCGGTCGGGGGATTCACGGCGATGCCCGCCGTGCAGCCGGCGCTGCGGATGCAGTCGATCACCTCGGAGGGATCCTCGTCGGCCTCGATGTGGAATGTGATGTGGCCCGCCCCCGCGTCGGCGAAGGGCTGCACGTACATCATGGGATTCGTGACCATCAGGTGCACGTCGAGAAAGACGTCGGGCAGGCACCGGTGCAGTGACCGGCACAGGGCGGGTCCCATGGTGACGTTGGGAACGAAATGTCCGTCCATGACGTCCAGATGAAGCAGGTCGGCCCCGGCCTGCACCACGGCCCGGCAGTCCGCACCGAGGTCGGCGAAATCAGCCGAAAGAATCGAGGGCGCCACGAGTGGTTTCGTGATCGTGCCCGTGATGGGGTGGGTCGCTGGCGGCATGGTCGTCATGAGCACTCCTTGCTGCAACGGCTGCCTGTGGTCCGCCTCAGTCGGTGTCGCCGGACGCCTTGAGCTCCTGCTGCTTCTTGCGAAACTCCCTGAGCTTGGGCATGTACTGGGACTTCTTGCGGGGAGGAGCCATGAAGTACGCCTTCTCCTGCAACGACACCGCCTCATCGATCTCGCCACGGGAGAACCGGATCAGAGCCTCCGTCTGCACCAGACGGGGGTCGTTCGGTCGCCCGTTCACGCGAGCTGCGGTAGCGGCCGTCAGGGCGATGTCGAGATTTCGCTGGGCATCGGGGATCTCGGGATCGAATGCGATCAACTCCGCGATCCAGGAAAGCAGTTCGGGATCGTCCGGATAGCTTTCGATCGCCTCGCTGGCGTATTCGTAGGCCTTGGCGGGATCCTTCTGCTCGTTCATGAAGACCTTGATGCGCTCCAGCACCAGAAAGTAGAAGATCCGGGGATCGCGCTGGATGACCTCCGCGGTGATGTCGTCGTACTGCTGCCAGTTCTTGTACTTGCGATGCTTGTCGATCGCCTCGAGATGGCCGGCGACCTGGCTCATCAGCTTCTGGTTGTACCGTCCGTCGATGATCTTCTCGAGGGCCTCGTCGAACTCGGGGGCCAACGGATGTCCGATGAACTGGACGTTTCCCTCGGGCCCGACGATGAACGCCGTGGGGATTCCGCTCTGGCCGGCGGCCTTCATCCAGGCCCGGGTCGTCGCTTGCCGCTTGTCGACCACGACGGTGTAGTCCATCTTTCGACCCTGCTTGCGGACGAACTGATTGACGACGTCCGCCTCCTCGTTGCTGACTCCGATGATGCGCAGCTGGTCCGGCTCGTACCGCTGCTGCAATTCGGTCAGGTGCGGAATGGATTTCTTGCAGGGGCCGCACCACGTCGCCCAGAACTCGACGACGTACGTGGTGCCGTTCTCGAGACTGGTCTCGTCGCCCTTGACCCACTCCTCGATGGAGAGTCCCGGAGCGGGGTCACCGACCTTGAGCCGCTGTCCCATCTGGGCGCTGGCCGACTGGCACATGGCCAGCATGGTGATCGCAATGGTGGCAAGACTGATCTGCTTGAACATGGATGGGTCCTCTCGAAATCCAACTGGTTGCCCGGGGCGATACGTATTTCATCATAGCGTGCCGAGGGAGGAATCCGTCCACGGCCTATCCATCGTAGGACGCAACGGATCGGCATTGGTTCCCGAAATCAGGTGTCTTCGAGCAACTCCACCGAACGAAAAGATCGTCCCTCCAGCATCTGCAGGCTCGCCCCTCCACCGGTGGAAACGTGGCTCACGGCCTTCGCAAGCCCGAATGCATCGATGGCAGCGGCGGTTTCTCCGCCACCGATCACCGAAATCGCCCCCCGACGCGTCGCCTCGACGACTGCATCGGCCACCGCTCTTGAACCGTCGTCGAAGGGCGGCGTCTCGAAGACCCCCATCGGGCCATTCCAGACGATGGTTCCCGCGGTCCGCAGGAGATCGGCGGCCGCAGTGGCGGACGCGGGACCGATGTCCAACCCCATCATGTCCGAAGGGATGTCTCCCTCGATCGGGCACGCCGAATCCGGTGCATCCGGCGACGGGGCACACATGCTGTCGACGGGAAGCAGCAACGTTCGCCCGAGCGACTTGGCCTCCTCGAGAACTCCCCTGGCCTCCACGACCATGTCCTCCTCGAAGAGACTGCGACCGATGGACACTCCGAGGACGGAGAGGAACGTGTACGCCATGCCTCCCCCGATCACCACCGCATCGACTCGCGGCAGCAGATTGCGGATCGCCCCCAACTTGTCGGACACCTTCGCACCGCCGAGCACCGCGACGAACGGCGACGCGGCGTCGTCGATCGCCTCGGCGAGGAAGGCGAGCTCGGCCTCCAGCAGG